>CAZNTS010000221.1:0-2865 GCA_964576045.1 uncultured Nitrospiraceae bacterium
AAACGATCGAGCTGATCGGAGAAGAGGAGTCGATCCCATCTCATGACATAAGGGAAGGGCTCGCACGTACACAATGGAACGGAAGGCTGGAACTGATAAAGAACGAAGGCCGCACGTTCGATTTCTTGATAGACGGTGCACACAACCCTTCCGCATCAAAGGCACTTGCCGATTCCCTCAAGCGGGACTTCATTCCTTCTTATGAGAAAATTGTGGTTATCCTCGGCGTCATGGCCGACAAAGACGTAGAGGGGATAATACAGCCTTTAATGGCTCTCGCTTCAGAGGTGATATTTGCGGCACCTGCTTATGAAAGGGCGGCGCCTCCTGAGAAACTCGCGGGAAATGCCTTAAGTCTCGGGTTCAGGTCAAGAATCGGGAAATCTGTGAAAGACGCAATGGACATGGCAGCGCTCACGGCTTCAGCGACTTCGGGAAAGACGCTGGTAGTGATATCCGGCTCTTTTTATACCATCGGAGAGGCAAAGAAAATTCTTGGTCAGGAATGTAATTCCCCGGCACTGGCGGGACTGAGATGATAAGAAAGTTCAAGGTTCAAGGCTCAAAGTTCAAAGTCCTAGCCGATGCACTTTGTTCTTTATCCTTTATCCTTTGGCTTTGTTTTTTCGCAGTTCCTTCATTTGGAGAGGAGCCCATGACCATCGAGTCAGAGAGCCTCGACTATAACTCCGAGACCTCTACGTACATCGCAAAAGGCAAGGTGAAGGTTAAGAAAGAGCTTACCACCGTGGAAGCGGATGAGATGACATACAATGACAAAACTTCTGATCTCACCGCAGAAGGCAATGTTGACTACAATGAGCCTGAAACAAGGATAAGGGCGAAGAGGGCCGAGCTTAATCTTGACGAGAAAACCGGAGTGTTTTATGAGGCTGAGATCTTTTCGAGGACTGACAATTTTCATATCACAGGTGATGAAATACAAAAGATAGGTGAAAAGGAATACATCCTAAAAAAAGCTACTGCCACTACGTGCGATGCGCCTGTGCCGGAATGGTGTTTCAGCGGGTCGGATGCCCACGTACTGGTTGGCGACAGTCTCACGGCAAAGGACGTCGTTTTCAGGATAGACGGGCTGCCGGTATTGTATTCACCCTATCTCTCGTCAGGCCTGAGCAAGGAAAGGAAAACAGGGTTTCTTACCCCGATGATGGGCTATACACAATCCAAAGGAGCTCATATTGAGCAACCTTTCTACTGGGCCATTGCAGACAACAAGGACCTCACGTTGGTCTTTGACTCCTATACCAGCAGGGGAGTGGGCGAAGGAGTGGAATACCGGTTTGTCGATCCCAATGGCTCGAAGGGCAGCTTCTGGGCATATCACATAAAGGACGATGTGCTGGCAAAGGATTTCTTGGACCTCCGGGGAGTCTATGATACGCCACGCGATGCGGTGCTGAGTAGCTTTCTAAATGTAAATTACATTAACTTACAGGAGTTCTATTCCGAATATAACCCTTTTTTCATGGGTGGGGGGACGAGGATGCTCGACACTTCATCGTATTTGAACGTTGCATCGGGCAGGTTCCTGGAATCTACCGGTGAGGTGGCATTACGGTTAGGTAACTCGAGGCTGTTCATGACGTCGCAATACCTTGTGGATCTGAAGGCTGGGGTGGACCCTTCTACCATTGCACAGAGACTTCCAGAGGTCGGCTATTTCGTTGATCCGAGAAATATCGGCCCCGTAGTCTTCTCCTTGAGCTCAGTCTTCTCGAATTTCTGGAGGGAAAGCAATCCCTCGGGTCAGAGGATGGATATCTATCCGAGATTTTCCTATAACTTTGGTAGCGACGTGGTGATCAGTCAGTCGCTTGGATTGAGGGAGACCGCGTATGCTCTCTCAGGCGGAGGAGACTTCGGGAATTCGCCTCACAGAGAAAGTTTTGATTACACTATCACGGCGCAGACCAGACTTGTAAAAAAATACGACTCCTTCACTCATATCGTGGAGCCGTCTCTTGGGTATACCTTCAGCCCGCCTGCCGAAGCGAACCTCCCTCTCTTCGATTCAACGGAGCTTTACACGAAGACGGCGATGGCGCAGCTCTCAGTCCTAAACAGGTTTTTAGACAGTGGAGGCGAGTTCCTGACCGCGAGGATTACTCAGCCTTATGATTCATATCAGAGCGATAATCACCCTCTCCCGCTTACGCTGCAGGTCGCTTTACAAAGACCGGTATCCGTTCGGGCAGAGACGGCTTTCGACTTCAACACGGGGAGTGTGCAGAAGGTGAACTCCGACATCGGCATCGCTTTGCCATACAAGATGAACCTTACGTTGGGAGAGAGATACGATAAAACTGAAAACGTCCTTTTCTATTCTGCAGGTGTAAATTACGTGCTTTCCAAAGAGTTTTATGTTGAAACGAATGTTTGGTATGATGCAAAGGGCGGCGGACTTCAAGATATGCTCGCCAGGGTAAAGTACCAGAAGCAGTGCTGGGGTCTCAACATGACGGTGGGCAAGAACCAGACTGGTTATTCTTTTCTTGTGACTGTCGATCTTCTCGGTCTCGGGACAGTGAGGCTATGAATCCGATTTGAGCCGGGTGATAAGATCCTCTACCTTCTGAACTGCCTCGGGGATGAAGGTTCTGTCCGCCTCTATGAAGAGTTCGGGATTCAAGGGCTCTTCATATGGAGCAGAGATGCCAGGCACCGGCCAGCCGGCCTCACCCTTCTTGTAAACATTCCTGGGAGCCCCATGCGTTTGGATACGGTCTCTTTCCCTCAGCATACACAACTCCACGGGACACTTCAGGTATACCTCCCCATATTTTGGAATCAGCTGTCTCGCCAGGTCTCTCCATTTTCTGAGGTTTCCCGTGGCGTCTATGA
>CAZNTS010000222.1:0-3019 GCA_964576045.1 uncultured Nitrospiraceae bacterium
GATAACTGTTGGTTGTTATCCGCGCCCCGATTCTTCGGTAACATTTTTTGTTATATGTATTAGCTGAATCATTATTTTCTTCAATGTGCCATGACGTTATTACAGCCTTTCGCATAAGGGCATTGGCAGTGCACCTTTCGATTGGTAAAGGCGTGGTATAATGCTGTCATCTACCACGATTGCAAATTGAGATAATGAGCGGCAAAGTCAAGAATTACTTTACAGGATTCAGATTCAAAGTGATTCTGGGGTTCCTTTGTTTCAATATCATCCTCAGTTCTATCTTGTCTGCCGCGGCGTATCGGGTCCTTTACAGGAGCATGTTCAGGGAAATCCAGGGACGCACAAAAAATATTGCAGAACTCGGCGCTCGTTGTATCGATAAGGCGGCTCTGAAAAAACTGATAGAACGGCTCTCACAAGCGCTTCCCGAGGAGGACATAAATCAGTTGAGCAGTCGGGAGATTGCAGGCTCATTTCAGATCAGTTAAACACTATACGGAACTTGAAGAATAAGCTCATTCGCTATGTGTATATTGTTCGTCCCTCGGAAAGCGGAAAGTATGCGCGATATGTTGTTGATGCAGTTACCCTTTCGGACTTGCAGAATGTCGCTAACCTCAAGAAGTCGGATAGGGACGTTAATAGATTCAACGGTAATTTCGATGCATCTATCTACCCGGTCTTTCTCGCGGCTGTAAAGGAAAAGAAATGTCTAGTGAAAAAGGAATTCTTTTACGATACTGTCTTCAGGATATATTCCGTAAGCGCCTACGCTCCCATTCTGGATGAGAAATCAAGCTCGGTCTTGGCTGTTCTTCGTGTGGATGTAATAGACAGGAACGTAAAGGACGCCCTTGATGAGAGCAGAAGGCTTTCCCTTATCATAAGCGTGCTTGCATTAATGCTGTCAATCCTGATTTCTGTGATCCTTGGAAACATATTTGCAAGAGGCATTCTTTCGCTTGACCAAGTTGTCAGGCGCTTTAGTGAAAGGGACTTTTCCGCGCGGGCCTCGATAAAATCCAAAGATGAAATAGGGAGGCTAGGCTTTAGTCTGAATTACATGGCTGAAACTATACAGAATTATGCGTGGAAGCTCGAGAGGCTCTTGGTGGCTTATAGCCGGTTTGTCCCAAAGAACTTTCTGTATTTCCTTAATAAGGACAGTATAACTGACGTTCAGCTTGGGGACCAGACCCAGCAGGAGATGAGTATACTATTCTCGGACATCAGGTCCTTTACTGCTCTTTCGGAGACGATGACTCCGAAGGAGAACTTCAATTTCATCAATAGTTATCTCAAGCGCGTCGGACCGATAATACGACTCCGCAATGGATTCATCGACAAGTATATAGGGGACGCCATCATGGCGCTCTTTCCAGGCTACGCGGACGATGCCGTCATGGCCGCGATCGATATGTTTGAGGCCGTTGCCGAATACAATTGCCATAGAAGCTCAGTGGGGTATAAGCCGATTAAGATAGGGATCGGGGTTCATACGGGCCTCCTAATGCTAGGCACCGTGGGTGAGGAGGAACGGATGGACGGTACAGTCATCTCGGACGCGGTGAACCTTTGCTCAAGGATCGAGGACCTTACGAAACTTTACAAGGCATCAATTATCATAAGCGAAGAAACACGGGGCAGGCTGAAACATCCGGAGAAATACCAGATCCGCTTTCTCGATAGAGTCCAGGTAAAAGGAAAGAGCAGGGCGGTCTCCATATATGAAGTATACGACGCGGATCCCATTGATGTTCTCAAAAGGAAGGATGCGAGCAAAAAAGCTATCGAGGACGGACTAAGCCTGTATTTCGACAGGAGGTTCCAGGAGGCGCTTGACGTCTTGGTCCCGCTCCGGGAGAAGTATCCGGAGGAAATACTCTTTGAGCTTTATATCGGCCGCTGCGAGAGACACTTGAAAGAGGGCACACCCGAAGGATGGGACGGCACCGAGACTCTTGGGATAAGATAGTGCGGGTCCAAGAGGCGTGGATTTAATTCTCATAGGCCTTTCCGCATATCCTTCTATAGTCCTCCATCGTGTCGATGTCGATGACAACTCCCTTGTCCGGAACTTCAACTGTCCTGATGAATTTAGGATGCTCCAGTATGATGTCCCTCAGCGAGAGCCCCTTGAAAAGCCCGGCCATCAGCGCGTAAGGGAAAAGAGTTGGGTGTCCCCTCTTACCGTGGTATGCAGGGATCATTATGACATCCGGCCAATCATCGTGAAGGGCGACCAGACACTTTAACGTCTCTTTCGATACTAGTGGGTGGTCGCACAGACAGACGAGGATACCTGAAGATGAATTGTCAATAAGCCGCAAACCGATCCTCACGGATTCTGCCATCTCACTCCCGGGGCAGTCATTGAACCCGATCTTCAGCACTTTGGGGGGCAGATCATCCAGTGCCATCATTATTTTGTCACGCTGTATCCCAAGTACAACTACTATGTCACATATCCCTGACGATAGGAGGGTATCCACGCAATGCCTCACAAGAGGCTTGTTACGTATGGGAAGGAGTTGCTTCGGCTGCCCCATTCTTTTGGATGAGCCTGCTGCAAGAAGCAGGGCCGATACCTGTGGGTTCATGTTCCCTCCTGTGCTGTATAACCTGGGCCATGATGCTTATAGCAATCTCTTCAGGGGTGACGGATCTTATCGGGAGGCCTGCCGGAATCAGAACCCTGTCGAAATCCGCCCGGGAGAATCCGGCTGTTTCAATGGATTGGAGGAGAAGGGCCTTCTTTCGTCTGCTACCGAGCAGACCTATATAGGGTGCATCTGTTCTCAGGGCTGCTTTCACGGCATCCAGATCGTGCATATGTCCCCGGGTTGCAATTACGATATATGTGTTTTCCATTACACCTATTCTCTGAAAGACAGTCTCAAAATCATTCACGATGA
The DNA here is from genome assembly GCA_964576045.1 of uncultured Nitrospiraceae bacterium. Classification (GTDB taxonomy): domain Bacteria; phylum Nitrospirota; class Thermodesulfovibrionia; order Thermodesulfovibrionales; family UBA9159; genus CAZNTS01. The sequence continues at coordinate 2,919 of CAZNTS010000222.1, forward strand.
TCTCATCAGCGTCAGGGAGGAGAGTGGCGTCCGCATATTCAGGCCTGTCATCTACGACGGAGACTTTAAAGCCCACGAAGCGTGCAATTTTCGACAATGCC
>CAZNTS010000223.1:0-3466 GCA_964576045.1 uncultured Nitrospiraceae bacterium
CGGTCTTCCCGCCCAATGCCCACTGGTAAGGGGAAGACAGCAGTGCGAACATCTTCTGAGGTGCGACTCCAAGCTGCTGCAATGTCCTGGCGGCTTTGAAGCCCAGCATTGGCCTTCTAAAGAAAAACCGCATGAGATGCCGGAGATACCTCATCCTGCGGTCCTGAGCACCTAACAAACTCCTTCCGTGATATATGGCTTCCGTTATGTCAATTCGGGGAGCACAGAGATTTTCACATGCGCCGCAGAGGATACAACTGAATATATGGTCTTTAAGTGCTGGAGAAGGCTCAAGCTGCTGCGTCATCAAACCCCTGAGAAGGGTGAGCCTTCCCCTGGCACCCATTGTTTCTGTAAGTGCCTCGTCGTATGTGGGGCAGTATGCCTTGCAGCTTCCACACCTTATGCATTTCGAGAGTTCGGAAATGTAGTCTGTTTGATCCATTTTTTATTCTAATGCATCCGCTTCTCCTGTCGCAATCTTTTTGACTATTCGCCATGCAAGGTATACAATTACCTCATGAAAAAGGCAGGCTTTGTCTACGATTATGTCTTTCTCGGGCATGAGACGCCGAAAGGGCATCCTGAATGCCGGGAGAGATTATTGTCCATATTGGGTGTGCTCAGGAATTCGCCGGAATGGAACAGCCTCCTTCACATCAAGCCAAGGAAAGCTGCAGTCGAAGATATAGAGATGGTCCACACCAATTCTTATGTCGAAAGGATAAGGAAAATGGCAGGTGGTTACCTAGACCCTGATACGTATCTTTCAAGGGGCAGCCTCGATGCGGCACTCTTTGCCGTAGGCGCAGTGATGGAAGCTGTGGACCGCTGCAAGAAAGGCGAGATCAGGAGCGCATTCTGTGCTGTGAGACCCCCCGGGCATCATGCAGAGGCGGACAGAGCTATGGGTTTTTGTATATTTAATAACGTGGCAGTTGGTGCACGTTATGCGCAGAAGATTGGATATAAGAGGGTCTTTATCATTGACTTCGATGTTCACCATGGCAACGGGACACAGCACATTTTTGAGGAAGACGACACGGTCTTCTATTTCAGCACACATCAATACCCCCACTATCCAGGGACTGGGAACAATTCGGAGCAGGGAAAAGGCAGAGGAAGGGGGTTTACCTGTAACATTCCTTTGATGAGCGGCTCTGGAGACAGGGAGTATATTTCCGCGTATGGAGAACAGCTTCCTCCGCTGATGCAGAAGTTCGGACCTGATATCGTCCTGGTGTCCGCCGGATACGACATTCATAAAGACGATCCCCTAGCCGCGATACGCGTGTCCGATGAGGGGATAAGGTTAATCGTGAGATCGATACTTTCCTTCAACGTACCAACGGTGTTTGCCCTGGAAGGCGGCTATGATCTGAACGCGCTGGCAACGTCAGTAATGATCACTCTTGAAGAGATGTTACAGATGCGGGGATTGCTTCCCGCGGCTTGAAGATCAGGACCGATAGGGGTGGCAAGGTGAGGCTAATGGAAAAGGGCCTGTGATGCTTTCTTGCGTTGTCCGAGTAGGTCCCCCCGGTGTTGCCCATGTTACTCCCTCCGTAGATGGAAGAGTCGCTGTTCAGCAACTCCTCATAGAAACCTGAGGCCGGCACGCCTATCCTGTAATTCAATCTCGGAACCGGCGTAAAATTGCAGACGACGACAGTGAAATCGTCTGGATCTCGTGCCCTTCGCAGGAACGAGATGGTGCTTCCTTCCACATCGTGGAAGTCTATCCACTCGAAACCCAGATGTTCGGAATCCTTCTCACAAAGAGAAGATTCTGAGCGATAAATGCGGTTGAGGTCCCTCACGTATCTCTGTAAGGCCTTGTGCGGCTCGAATTCCAGTAGGTTCCAGTCGAGGCTCCTATCACAATCCCATTCGGTCCACTGACCAAACTCGCCGCCCATAAAGAGCAGCTTCTTGCCGGGATGAGCGTACATGAATCCGTAAAGCGCCCTGAGATTCGCAAACTTCTGCCAGACGTCCCCGGGCATTTTATCCAGCAGGGATCTTTTCCCGTGCACTACTTCGTCGTGGGATAGTGGCAGTATAAAGTTCTCGGAAAAGGCATAGAGGAGGCTGAAGGTGAGATTATTGTGATGATATTTCCGGTGGACGGGGTCTTTCGACAAGTACTCAAGTGTATCGTTCATCCACCCCATGTTCCACTTCATGCTGAAACCCAGCCCTCCCAAATAGGTGGGCCTTGAGACATTGGACCATGCGGTAGACTCTTCGGCTATGGTCAGAATGCCGGGATGGTAATGGTGAGAGACTTCATTGAATTTCTTTATGAAGTCTATCGCCTCCAGATTTTCTCTTCCCCCGTAAATGTTCGGGATCCATTCCCCCTGTTTCCGTGAGTAATCAAGGTAGAGCATAGAGGCAACGGCGTCGACGCGGAGACCGTCAATATGGTATTTCTCAAACCAGAAAATCGCATTGGAAATGAGGAAGCTCCTCACCTCATTTCTGCTGTAATTAAATATCATCGTCCCCCAATCGGGATGGAACCCGCGCTTTGGATCTTCATGTTCGTAAAGGCATGTCCCGTCGAAGAAGCCAAGACCGTGACCATCTGTCGGGAAATGGGCCGGAACCCAGTCGAGTATTACCCCAAGTCCCGCTTGGTGGCACCGGTCAATAAAATACATGAAATCCTTTGGTTCACCAAATCTGCTAGTGGGTGCGAAATACCCCAGGGTCTGATATCCCCATGATGCGTCTAGGGGGTGCTCTGTGACCGGCAGGAGTTCGATATGCGTAAACCCCATTTCCTTTACGTAAGGGATCAGTTTCTCTGCGAGTTCTCTGTAAGTCAACCACCGGTCCCCTTCCTCCGGCACTCTCATCCACGAACCGAGATGCACTTCGTATATGGCGACAGGGGATTCAAACCAATTCACTTTTGTACGACTTTCCATCCACTTGCTATCATCCCACTGGTAGCCAGATAAATCATATACGACAGAGGCGCTCTTAGGTCTCAATTCGAAATAGTAGGCAAAGGGATCGGCCTTCTGGACGGTATACTTGCGGTATCTCGAACGAATCTCAAATTTATAAAGCGTCCCCTCCCCAAGCCCGCTGACAAAAAGTTCCCATATGCCTGACCGGCCTAGAGGCTGCATTGGATGAACCGTAGAATTCCAGCCATTGAAATCACCGATCACGCTCACACTTTTCGCATTTGGGGCCCAGACTGCAAAATGAACGCCTTTTGTTCCGTCGATTTCCATGACATGGGAGCCGAGCTTCTCGTATTTCTTGAAGTGGCTCCCTTCCCCTATGAGATGGAGGTCGAAATCGGTAAGAACCCGCGTCCCTTTGTCAGAACCCATGTCTGTCGCTCCCATTGCGAGATCCTGGTTCCGTACGCCTCGTGGCCCTCTTTTTCCTGAAATCGACCTTTACAACGTTGGGGCCTGCTTCTTCCGTTGAGCAGCCTCCTGCC
>CAZNTS010000224.1:0-2992 GCA_964576045.1 uncultured Nitrospiraceae bacterium
GCCTCATCCAGAATCAGATCCACCCTGGTTGCACCTCTGCACCCCAATGCCATATGTGCGCAAAAACCGGTTTCCTCGGCCCTCTGAAGAGCGTCTGAAGACACTTCCGGGGGTAGGATGTACTCGGTGAGTCCTGCGGTATATTTGGCCTCATAGCTGTAAAACCCACCACTGGGTCTCACTTCCACAGAGCCGAGTATCCTCCCATTGAGAATACCAACCTGTATCTCTTTGCCGCTAATATATTTCTCTATTATCACCCTGTCGCTAAATGCCATCGCTTTTTCCAGCGCAGGATTCACGGCCGCAACGTCTTTCACGATATTCACCCCTATGCTCGAACCCTCTGTCGCCGGCTTTATCACCCAAGGCATATCAAAGTTGATGGACGTCAACGGTTGAAGTATCTCAGATTCGTTTCTTGAACCTTGAACCTGCAGCTTTGAATCTGCAACGGTGAACTGTGAACGGTGAACTGTGATAAAGGGCGCAACGGGAATCCCCTGGGATATAAAGATCTTCTTCGATGCCTCCTTGTCCATAGCCAAAGCGGAAGCGAGAACCCCCGAGCCCGTGTATGGTATGCCGAGCACTTCCAAAAGCCCCTGTATCGATCCATCCTCTCCGTAGCCGCCATGCAGGATCAGGAAAGCGATCTCGATCCTTTCCCTTTTTATCGCCTCGCAAATATCAACACCCGTGTCAATGGCAACAGCATCATACTGAAGCCCTATCAGGGCATTCAGCACCGCAGTTCCGCTTTTGATCGATACCTCCCGCTCGGAAGAAACACCCCCCATCAGCACACCTATCCTCTTACCGGTTATCGGCATGAAGAAAACTTTCCTTTCTCGCCTCAAGAATCATTTGCTGTATCTGCCCGCTATTCTTATCTCGGTCTCCAGTTCGACCTTGAAAGACGTCGCCACCCTCTCGTTCACATCCTCCATCAATCCAAGGAAATCCGAAGCGGAGCCGCGACCCCTATTTACAAAAAAATTAGCATGTAGCTTGCTTACTTCGATGTCACCCCTTTTCATTCCCTTACACCCAGCCTCATCGATAAGTCGCCCTGCATAGGCACCCGGCGGATTCTTGAACACACAACCTGCTGAGAACTTCGAAATGGGCTGCTTCTCCAGCTTTTCCTGAAGGAATTCTTCAGATCTCCTTGATATCTCCTTAGCATCGCCCTTTTTCAGCCTGACATTGACGCTCAGAATAATATCACCATCAGATAGCGCGCACGAACGGTAGCCTAACCCAAGGGCACCATGTTCAATGACACGCACTGTGCCGTCCATCAGGATGACCGTGACCGACTCTACAACATCGCCTATTTCAAAACCAAAAGAACCGGCGTTCCCCTTCACAGCACCGCACACACAGCCCGGGATGCCCACTAGGCCCTCTATTCCTCCGTACCCCTCGGCCTTGGCAAAACTGACGAGCTTCTGGAGAGGAGTACCCGCCTCCACAAAGAGCCTAACTTCATCAACGCTCTCCTCAATAATCTCCACCTGATTAAGAAAAGCCATTGAGATAACAGCCCCCTCAATCCCTTCGTCTGACACCAGGACGTTGCTGCCTCCTCCAAGGGGCATTGCCGCGACTCCTTCGTCCTTCAGCGCAAGAAGAAGATTCCTCAGGGAAGACAGGTCCCGCGGAATTGCGTATATGTCTGCGGGGCCTCCTATCCTGAGAGTCGTATGACCTCTCATAAGCTCATCGGCAAAGACCTCACCCCTGAAGACATCGTCCCTGAATATCTCCTTCATTCTGGCTTCCGACGGTTGCGAGGTCATTCTCCGGTTCCCTTCATCTTTTTAAGCAATTCCTCTCCCATTTTCCAAACGTCCCCCGCTCCGACGGTGAAGAACAGATCGCCTGGCCTAAGCTCTTCAGCAATCCTTTCGATAAGCTCGTTCCTGTCAGGGATGCACACCGCATTCGGATGCCCGTTGTTCTTGACCGCCCTGAGAACCGCTTCGGAAGTCACACCTTCTATGGGCCTTTCACCGGCCGCGTAGATATCCGTCAAATAGAGCACATCTGCATCGGCAAAAGAGGATCCGAACTCCTGCAGAAGGTCAGCAGTCCTCGTATATCTATGGGGCTGAAAGAGTACAAAAACCCTTCCCCTTCCTTCCCTAGTTTCAGAACTCATAACAGATTCCCTTGCAGCGTTCAGCGTGACCCGGATCTCCGCAGGATGATGCCCGTAGTCATCGAAGAACTTGATGCCGCTGATCTCGCCCTTAAATTCAAAACGCCTCTGTATGCCTCGGAAACCCCTGAGGGCCTCCCTAATGCCGTCGACATCCACCTTGAGTTCTCTTGCGACGGCAATGCTCGCAAGACTGTTCAGGACACTATGCATTCCGGGCATCGGAACGAGAAAGCGGCCAATTCCCCGGCCCTGATGTTTTACATCAAAACTCACGGACATAAAACCCTTTGTGACGTCCGTTGCCATGACATCGGCATCTGCGGAAAACCCGTACGTGAGATATCTCCTGTGGATCTTTGGCAGAATCTCCCTCAGTAACTTATTCTCTACGCAAAGCATGGACAGCCCGTAAAAAGGGACCTTGTTGATAAAAGAGATAAAAGCATGCTTAAGAGCATCCATATTCTTGAAAAAATCCATATGCTCCCTGTCTATGTTTGTGACTACTGCAATGGTCGGACTCAGCTTTAAAAAAGAGCCGTCGCTTTCGTCCGCCTCGGCAATGATAAAGTCCCCTTTCCCGAGCTTTGCATTGCTTCCCGTCGCACGGAGCTTGCCGCCGATTACAATAGTGGGATCAAGCCCAACATGACCCAGGATAGTTGCGATGAGAGAAGTAGTAGTTGTCTTGCCATGAGCACCCGCAATGAGAATCCCATACTTCAGCCTTCCCAATTCAGCGAGCATCTCTGCACGGGGGATGACGGGAACGGACTTCTCTCTCGCAGCAACCACCTCAGGATTTTCACCTGAAACGGCGGA
>CAZNTS010000225.1:0-9318 GCA_964576045.1 uncultured Nitrospiraceae bacterium
AGAGAAAACAACAGAAGAGGCAAAATAATATGGCTACAATGAAGAAACCAGCTAAGAAGAGAACACCGGCAGCCCGAGGAAGGACAGTAAAGACGACCAAGCCTACCAAAAAGGCCGTTGTCAGAAAACAAGTGCAAAAGAAAAAACAGGCACCTAAGAAGACGCTTAAAACAAAAACAAAAAATGTATCCGGGCCCGCAAAAAAACAGGTTGGGAAAAAGATCAAGGGTCTCGTGAAAAAGGTCAAGGATCGGATCCTGAAGACAAAGCGGAAAAAGACTGAACCGAAGCAGAAGCGACTTTCAAGTGCTCCCAGAAGCAAGGCCCAAAAAGTTACGAAAGAAGCCGTGCAGAAACTTCCTGTGCATGCGTCAATTCACGATTCCCACAGGAGGGAAATACTGAGAAGACAACTGATTCAAAAGCGGGAGGAGATAGTGCGGGAAGCCAAATCGGAAATAGCAAAATACATAACCGGCGAGGCCAACCAGCTCGTGGAGACCGCCCTGGACGAAGGTGATTGGTCCGTCGTTGACGTTTCAGCGGATATAAATCTCAGACGCCTTGAAACACACAGACAAAGACTGCTTGGTATCGATGAAGCGCTTATGAAACTGAGGGAAGGCTCTTACGGGGTGTGCGAAGATTGCGGGACAGAGATCTCTGCTGAACGATTGAAGGTCATGCCCTTCGCCATCTATTGCAGGGACTGTCAGGAGAAAAGAGAGCAGCTCGAAAAAATAGAAAGGGAAGAGATCATCTCCTAAAAACGTAGCTCCAAGTTCAGTAGATGACCTTCTCAAGGAAAAGTCCCTTGGCCGGTGCCGTCGGTCCGGCAGCTTTTCTATCTTTAGCTTCCAAGATGTGCTTAAGCCCGGCAGGGTCTGCTTTTCCTCTCCCCACCTCAACAAGGGTCCCCACAATATTCCTTACCATATGTCTGAGGAAGGCATCCGCTTCTACAGAGACCCTTATGAGGTCCCCCTGGACCTTCGTGAACAAAAAAATAGTTCCATCAAGCCTTGCGACCTCAAGGGATGAGATTTTCCTGACAGCGCTTTTTGCCCCACAACCAGTCCCTCTGAAGGATGAAAAATCATGACTTCCCAGGAGTGCCGCCGATGCAGTATTCATCGCTGCCATGTCAAGGGGAAACCTGACCCACCAGACGTACCTATATATTAGTGGAGAGACATCCCTCATAGTGGCAATGATATATGTGTAACGTTTGGACCGTGCATAGTACCTTGGATGGAAATCACTGTCTGCTTCGCTGACTCCCAGCACTCTTATGTCCTGAGGAAGCATGGCGTTCAGCGCTCTCCTTATAACATCAACATGCAGTCCCGAGCCTGAATCAAAAGCAGCGATCTGTTCAATGGCGTGAACTCCTGCGTCGGTTCTCCCTGCGCCGACTACCTTCACTCTTTCACCAGTAAGTCCGTAGATACAATCCTGCAGAAGCCCCTGGATGGTGGGTCCGGACACCTGAACCTGCCATCCGTTATACGCAGAACCGTCATACTGAAGAGTCAGGCGAATCCTTCTATGCATTTTTCTATTATACTTCAGGCCACGTTCGCCGGTCTTGAGAAGAAACAGATATCTCCTTCCTCATGTTGATGTCTTTGCGCTGACACCTGATTTGCTATAATAAATAATCAGCCGTCAGGCTTTGGCAGCGAATGAGTTACCACAGGGGGCAGTCAATGAAGAGGGTTTGCTCATACACTTCGTTTAAAGACCTTAGGGCCTTTAGGGAAGCCCTCGAGACCGGGAGAGAGACACCTGTTACCAAGACAGACCATGATTTTTTTCAGGAAGCAATGGCGGATGTGCGAGAGATAAAAGAATTCAGAGAGATCCCTTTCAAGCATCCGAAAGGGGTGACGCCACGCACAGCGGGGAAAGATGACGGCTTGGAGGCTCTCACCCAGATCGTGAAGGGTGAAAGGAAGATAAGATTGTCAGACACCGGGGAGTACATGGAATGGACTAGCCCGAGAATAAGGAGCGATGTGACCGGTAAACTTCACAGGGGAGATTTTGCCGTCCAGGACTCCATAGACCTGCACGGAATGACTCTTGCCGAGGCACAAGAGGCTCTCACCTCCTTTTTCAGAGACGCGGCTAAGCGACAGCTTTTCTGCGTAAAGGTTATACACGGCAGGGGGCTCAGGTCCCCTCGCGGCCCTGTCCTTAAGGAGGCATTCAGAAAAATGCTGCACGGCGCTTTGAACAAACGGGTTTTGGCATATGCCACTGCCAAGGACTGCGACGGGGGGCTGGGTGCTACCTACGTGGTCCTCCGGCAATTCCGATGACCCTTTTTGTTTGACTGCTCCCACGAATGAATCCGTGGGATGAATGGCACAATCCTGTAAACTGAGACCGTACTCTTCCTTTGATGTCTGCCTTCAGTGCGAGGACTACCCGCGGCCGGTCAGGATCATTGGTGAACATTTCGATTGTCTTAACGGTCATGCCTGATTTGTTGACTGTAATGATGCAGTCTGTCAGTCTCCCTTTTCCTCAAGGTTACAGATGACTTGAACCAGCCATCGCAGCGGTGCGCTCTCAGGAGGGGTGTATCTTCTGTATGACGAGGTCTTCCGTACCGGAATTCATGAACTGAAAGGAGAACTCTGGCATATCGCCCTCCCTGACCTCTCCGAAATCGTGAGTATTGCTTTCGAATTTTATTGAGAGGGCTGCCGATGTAACAGCATGCAAAAGTACCATAATGAGGACCACAATCGATTTCATGAAAAAATATGGCATTGTTTCTGACAAGATCTTTATAGAGGATCATGTCCTGAAATGAAATTGACTTTTCGTGCATTTTTTTTTAATCTGGTTTAGAATAATAAAAATCCATACTATGAATTGAGGTTGATCATGCAGGATTCAGCTTTACAGTTGATTCTCCATGCAGGCTATGTTGTAAAAGGGGTGCTGGTGATACTCCTTTTTTTCTCTATCTTCTCGTGGGCAATTATATTTTATAAGCATAGATATCTTTCGAAAGCCTCAAAGGAATCGGATTCCTTTTTGAGAGTCTTCAGGGCAGGCCGGGATATGAAGGGGTTATACAATACTGCGAGAAGCCTCACTCTTAGCCCTCTGGCAAACGTCTTCAGATCAGTCTACAGTGAGGAAAGCCGAGTGAACAGGGACGAGGTTAAAAGGCTGCTCAGAAGATACGAGGCGCTGGAGGTGGCAAAACTCCAGTCTTATCTTAACTTCCTGGCCACCACCGGGTCGACCACTCCTTTCATAGGTCTCTTCGGTACGGTCTGGGGAATTATGGACGCCTTCAGGGGAATAGGTGCCGCGGGTTCAGCCTCCTTGGCCGTCGTAGCCCCTGGCATCGCAGAAGCCCTTGTAACAACGGCCGCTGGCTTGGCCGCAGCGATTCCGGGAGTCGTCGCATTTAACTATTATCTCAGCCGCGCAAAGATCATGATCGTCGAAATGGAGGACTTCTCAGAGGAACTCTTTGACTTTTTCTCGAAGGAGGCGAAATGAGGATCGAAAGGGACAGGGGGGTAATGTCCGAGATAAACGTGACGCCCCTTGTTGATGTCATGCTCGTGCTTCTCATTATCTTCATGGTAACCGCTCCACTTCTCCAGCAGGGCATCGATGTGAACCTTCCGAAAGCGAAGGGAAAAGATTTGCCTCCCGAAGAACGGATCGCGCTTGTGATAAAAAATGACATGAAGATATATATGAATGACAATCCCGTTTCGCTGCCGGATATGAGGCAGAAACTGCAGGCGATTAGCAAACTCAATCCCAATATATTTCTGAAGGCTGATAAAGATGTTCCCTATGGCTTCGTTGTCGAGGTGATGGGCGAGATAAAGGAGGCGGGCATAGAGAAACTCGGCATGGTGACCGAGCCAGCAATTCGTGTCAAATGAACAGCCCCTCGCTCCAGCGCTTGACCCTTCTTTCCATCGCATTTCACCTGACATTCTTCTTGGCTGCATTCATGGTGATCAAGCAGTCGAGCCGTCTTGCTATGCCCTCGCCCTATGTGGTGAACCTGGTTGGCCCTGACATCAGGACAGAGGGGAAAGCTGAAACACAAGCTGCAACCCAGACCGAGGACAGGGCACAAAGTCCTGCGGACGCAAAAGAGAACAAGACTGTTGCAGAGCGCACAACTCATTCAAAGACTGTAACAAAAGCTGAGGAAAAACGTGTTTCAGACAGGATTGCCGCACTCAAGGCGAAAGAGAATGTGGAACGGATCGCAAAGCTCAGGAACGTGATTTCACTTAAAGGGAGCGGCGAGGGAAAGCATGCTTCTGTCCGAGGAACACCCGGCAAGTCAGCAGGCTCCCCTGTAAATGATTATTATTCAAAGATCACGAAGGATATATGGCAAAACTGGGATTTGCCCCCGGCAATCTCTGACAAGAATTTGGAGACAATTATCTCGATAAGGATATGGAGGGACGGCTCCCTGCAGGTCGGAAGAATAGAGAAATCATCGGGGAATTCCCTATTCGACCGTTCCGCACTGAGGGCCATTGCCAAGGCAAGTCCAGTTACGCCCCCGCCTTATGAGATGGAAATAGGGGTAAGGTTCTATCCGTGAAACAAGCGTTACAAGTCCCGAGGTCCAAGAGCCAAATTTGGATTCATGACTTATTTTTCCTTCTAACCTCTTGTTTGTTATTTGTCACTTGTTATTTGTCACTTGTTGCTGTAACCCAGGCAAAGGTGTACATCGATATCTCATCTCCAGCATTGAAAAAGCTTCCGATAGCAGTCACCGAGTTCTCCGGTCATTCCGGAGGGGAGATCTCGGACGTTATAAAAGAGGACCTCGATTTTACTGGAATCCTCTCATGTCTTGACCGGAAGGCTTTCCTAGAGGGCCCCTCACAACCTTTTAACCCGAAAAACTGGTCGGTCATCGGTGCGGACGCTGTTGTGAAAGGTACAGTGAGTGGTACGCAAAACATTGTGGCCACAGTTTCCCTGTATGATGTGCTGGACGGAAAAGAGATATTGAGGAAGGAGTATCAGACAGCCGCGTCCCTTTTGCGGCCCCTTGCGCATTCCATTGCCAACGACATCTACAAACAGGTAACGGGAGAAGCCGGCATCTTCAGGACAAGGATTGCGTATGTGGTGAGAAAGGGAGGAGAGGACAGCCTTCATATTATGGACTGGGACGGTTACAGGACAACTGCCATCGGCGTGAAGGGGAATGTGATCCTTGCTCCGCACTGGTCAAGAGATGGATCAAAGCTTATTTATTCGTCCGAACGGAACAGACAATGGGGCATATACCTGCTGGATTTCAGAAAACCAATGGAAACTAAGATTTTTGCCTCAAAGGGGACAAATATCGCTGGCGACTTCTTCCCCAATGCCGAAGAATTTGTCTTCTCATCATCAATGAATGGCAGCCAGGATCTGTACTCTTATAGTCTTTTCGGTTCAAAATTCTCGCGCCTCACCTCTTCGCGGGGCATAGAAGTTTCTCCTTCCCTCTCACCCGCGGGGGATCAGATCGTCTTTGTATCGGACAGGGACGGCAGTCCCCAACTCTTCATCATGAGAAGGGATGGCGGTACGGCCAGAAGGCTAACGTACCAGGGCGTGTACAACACATCTCCTTTCTGGTCTCCAAAGGGAGACAGGATTGTGTTCTCAGGAAGACAGGGGGGAAGGAACCAGATATTCACTATCAGCATCGACGGCTCCGCGATGACACAACTCACTGACAAGGGTAGCAATGAGGAGCCTTCCTTTTCACCAGACGGTAGGTATATAGTATTCTCATCCGACAGAGACGGTGACAAGGCCGTCTATGTTATGAGAGCAACCGGCGAGGACCAGAGAAGGATCACCCCGAGGGGTATGAGGGCCTTTGGTCCTCGATGGTCGCCAAATTGATTAAAGGAGGTTCTTAACATGAAAAGGTTCATTGTCCTGGTAGCACTTATTGGACTGGTAGTTTACGGTTGTACCGCACAAAAGGAGGTGACACGTCCTCCTCAGTCCCGGGAGATGCAACCGCAGCAGCCCCAGACAGAATCCGAACGCCCCAGGAAAGCACCGGAAAAGATCACGGAGCAGGAGATGGCCAAAGTCGAATCCAGAGAGATGCCTTCGAACATACAGGAGATATCCGGTATATTCAAAGATATCTTTTTTGAGTACGATAAGTTTGATATAAAGGAGGATGAGAAACTGACGCTGAAGACTATTGCCGACTATCTGAGAAAGAACACGTCCCAGAAGCTCCTCATCGAAGGACATTGCGATGAGAGAGGTACAACGGAATACAATCTCGCTCTCGGTGATAAGAGAGCAAAGGCGGCAAAAGACTATCTCGTGTCTCTTGGCGCTTCCTCTTCCCGCGTCGAGATCATCAGTTACGGGAAAGAGAAGCCTTCTTGTACTGAACATGCCGAGGGATGCTGGTCAAAAAACAGAAGGGACCACTTCGTCATACTGAAGGGGAGATAACATGACTCATAAAATGCCAAATTCCCAATCTGGAATCCTGAGAGAAAAGATCCCAAAAAAGAAGGCAGACTTCTCAGGATTTAGATATTCGAATTTTAGTTTCTTCATGCTCTTCCTTTTCCTGCTGTCGGGATGTGCTTCCTCAGGGGACCTTGATACGATGAAGATCGAGATCAATCAGATAAAAAGCGATTCCTTCGACCTCAGAAAAGATGTTTCAGACCTGAAGAAACAAACCTCCGGGACAGTGAGGGAAGATTCCTTTAACGCCATCAGGGAAAGTCAGGCTTCACTCTATTCCCAGGTGAACGACCAGTCAAGGGAGCTCCAGGTCTTGAGCGGGCGCTTCGACGAATATAAGTTTTTCGTAGAAAAAGCACTTAATGAGAGTAACACCGAGCGCGAGGTCCTCAGGTCGCAAATAGGTGCCCTGGAGGCACGCGTAAAGGAACTATCCGTAAAGCTTGCATCGATTACCGAGGCTAAACAACCACCCGTGACCGAGCAGAAACCATCTGTGGAAGAAGACGAAGAAACTGTTCCAGCGCCAAGAACAGCAGAAGTGAACACCTCGGCTGTCGAATATGAGTCTGCCTACAGCGCGTTCAAGGCGAAGAAATATAAAAATGCAAGGGAAGAATTCGCTGCCTTTATCAAAAAATTCCCAAAAGACGCACTTGTCGGGAATGCCCACTTCTGGATAGGTGAATCATTCTTTGCAGAGAAGGATTTCGAAAGCGCCATACTGGCATACGAGTCCGTGATCAAGAATTATCCCCAGAACATTAAAGTTCCCAGTTCTCTTTACAAGCAGGGTCTGTCGTTTACGGAGCTGGGTGACAAGAAGACCGCAAAGATCATATTTGAGAAACTGATTGAGAAATACCCCGATTCTCCTGAGGCAATACAAGCAAAGAAAAAGATAGAGATGGAGAAGAAACCAGCAAAAAAAGGAACACGGTAAGATCTTAAGCCATACTCGTAATGATTTCTTCTTTGAAAGGCGGGGAGAGGGGCCTTATTAGCATTTTCAAGGAGTGCGTTTCGTGCTAAATTTTCTCCAGATTGATTAGAATTAAGTATGGAGCTTCGGGATACCTTCCATCGTGTGATTGATTATATGCGCATCTCCGTTACGGACAGGTGCAATCTGAGGTGCGTCTACTGCATGCCAGCTGAAGGTGTAAGGCCGTTAGAACATAAGGAGATTCTGAGCTATGAGGAGATCACAAAGGTCGTTCGGGTAGCAGTTTCGCTAGGCGTGAGAAAGATAAGGATCACTGGCGGTGAACCCCTTGCACGAAGGAATGTCACTTACCTCATTGCTTCCCTTGCAAAGGTCGACGGCATCGAGGACATGAGTCTCACCACAAACGGGGTTCTTCTTCCTGAATACGCTCAGGAACTGGTTGACGCTGGGTTGAACAGGGTTAATGTGAGCCTCGATTCCCTCAGGCCTGAAAGGTACAGGGCAATGACCCGAGGGGGAGAGATAGGCCGTGTGCTCTTGGGTATTGAGGCCGCGGATAAGGCCGGGCTGACTCCGGTAAAGATCAATATGGTGCCTATAAGAAATCTGAACGATGATGAGATAGAGGACTTTGCCAGGATGACCCTGAACAGCCATTATCATGTGAGGTTCATTGAATTCATGCCAATAGGAGCGAACGACTTTTGGAATCAGGACCGGTATATTTCGGCTGATGAGATAAGAGCTATGGTCGGAAGGGTGGGCCCCCTCGTTCCTGTGAAGTTTAGGAGGACAGGCCCTGCACGATATTTCAGGTTCGAAAATGCCCCGGGAGTCATTGGCTTTATCAGTGCGCTCACTCACCACTTCTGTAATGACTGTAACCGTCTCCGACTTACTGCGGATGGCAAACTGAGGCCTTGTCTTTTTTCTGAGACAGAGATCGATCTGAAGCCGGCGCTTCGTGGATCCTTTTCGGAGAAAGAGATAGAGCGGCTTCTCAGGCTTTCCCTTCAAGTGAAGCCCGAAGGACACAACATCCGGAAAGGTAATCAAATGATTGACCTCCTGTCGTCCACGAATCCGGTTCCTCCGGTAAGGCCTATGTCGAAAATAGGAGGATAGATGAGGCTCTCCCATCTTGACAATAAGGGCAGGGCGCGGATGGTGGATGTCTCCGAAAAGGAGCCCACAAGGAGGGAGGCGGTCGCAAGAGGCAGCGTGTATATGAAGCCGGCGACCATGAAGATTATAAGAGACAAGGCAGTACCGAAGGGCGATGTGATGGCAGTCGCAAGGATAGCAGGAATCATGGCGGCAAAGAAGACCCCTGAACTTGTGCCCATGTGCCACCCTCTCAACATCACCTCCGTGACAGTCGATCTGGCTATGAATGAAGAGAACAGCAGAATAGATATCGAAGCGAAAGTGAGGACTGTGGGCCAGACAGGTGTCGAGATGGAGGTCATGACGGCCGTATCTGTAGCCGCTTTGACGATTTATGATATGTGCAAGGCAGTGGATAGGGAGATGACCATATCAGATATTATGCTGGTGGAAAAACGCGGCGGAAAAAGCGGGGAATTCAGAAGAAACGCACACTCACGGGTCTCACGTAAAACGGGAACCAAGGAATCAGGGAAGAAGTAAGCACTCTAACACTGCAGATTTGGATCAGAGTCTTTTAGCGCCGGGTCCTGCTTTCTCTTCCGAAAGGGCTAAGATCACAGCCTCTTTGAAAGAGGTCTTTTTCATCGGAATGAACGCGTCAATACGGTCGTCGCTGCAGACAACCCCGTTCCTCAAGCCTTTGATTAGGGGATGGGCGATGCCTGAGGCAATGGGCGTGACCA
>CAZNTS010000226.1:0-2539 GCA_964576045.1 uncultured Nitrospiraceae bacterium
ATTTCTTGCGACGAATCCCAAATCTCTCGAGGCGTGAGCGGTCGCTTCATCTTCTCCATTACTAATTCGCTGAGTCGCAGAAAGGTAAGCTTCTCTGGCACGAGTCAGTCACTTCGTTCGGAGACGATTTTCATTGGCAACGTACAACTTAGGTCTTTGCTGACGCGCCTCCGAAGCTGCCTTTCGGCCACAAGCACACCAAAGTTTCACAGGCGTGAAACCTCTGAACGATCCACATGCCTTAGCTGAATTGAACGTCTTTCTCGGCATCTGGAGATCGAAGGAGGAGTATGGGAAATGGAAAACCAGGTTACTAACAAGGCTCGATAGCGTCCTCGAAACCAACGAACTGTTCATCCTCGACAGCTACAAGGAACCGGATGATCCAAACATACGAATACTCGCTCACATAGAACAAGAGTTGGAGCAGGCCGTTCCAAGAGTTAACCAAATCGGTCCCTCTTTAGTCGCCTCCGGCTCAAGCAGAACGAGTGGATATGGTTGAATGGTCGATTAGGAAACGCTCTATAGGCGGCCGGTCGTTCTGTGCGTTTGCCTGTTCGAATGTTCGGGATTTGGGGTAGGTTGCATCTTAGTCTCGATGCGGATTTGCTTGGTATGTATCCGAGTGGGCGTCAGTCGGCGAGGCTTCTTACTGAGAGTTGGATTGAGAATAATCTGTACTGCCCCAACTGTCTAGAACCTAGGTTGGAAAGGGAACAGGTGAATACTCCGTTAACAGATTTCAGGTGCGTGAATCGTTCGTGTGGTCAGACCTTTCAGTTGAAGGCTCAGAGGGGGAAGATTGGGCCGGTGTGGCGAGATTCTGCCTATAACCCATGGTCTGAATCATTCACGAAAGGAACCACGCCAAACCTAACCCTGATGCACTACGATATCAAGGATCTCCGTGTCCTCAACCTAGAGGTCATCCCTCCGTTTTTCATTAGGCCCTCTTGTATAATGAAGTGGGAGCTTTCAACGCGGCCAAACTATTGGATGTGCTCAATCCTGTTACACAGTGTCGGGCCTGATGCTCACATCAAAATCGTAACCGACGGCGTCGAGGAAGACAGGCAGAGGGTGCAGGAAAGGTATCGAAGCTTCGCATGGATGCGACACCTGCCTCCTCAATCACGCGGGTGGACCGCCGACGTTCTACGGTGTATCCGAGAGCTCGGCAACAGGAGCTTCACATTAAAGGAAGTGTACAAATCGTACGAACAGGAGCTCCAAAAGCTCCACCCCGAAAACAAGAACGTGCAAGCGAAGATCAGGCAACAGCTCCAAGTTCTCCGCGACCGGAATAAAATCAGGTTCATCGGTAAAGGATGCTACGAATTCATCTAACCTTAACGAACTAAGTATTTGCTCACCTAGGCTCCGCGTTCGAATTCCGACCCGTGTCTACTTACCCGGTTGGACAGCGTGCTTGAGACGAATGGGTTGTTTATTCTGGATTCTTACAACGAGTCAGATAATCCGAAATCAGTACCCAGTGCAGATAGAGCGGGAACTGGAATCGGCAGTCGCCCGAAAAGCTAGCTGCTAATCGCATGTTGATTCGGTGTCGTGGCATTTAATGGTCTAGGTGCTTATCCAGTGGAAATGGGCGTATAAGAATCTGCAAATCTCCACCGGAAATCAGACGAAGACCGGGCAGTTGATTGCGCCAAGGTTGGAAGGCGTTAGCGCTTTTCAAGCAATTCATTCGTGAGAGTTCAACCGTACCTCTAAGCTTGCGATATTCCACTCTGCTGCCTTAGACAAGTTCTTCCGGATGGAGTTTCGTACTCTTCCTCGATGGTATACGATCGATGCTTTTCCTCACGTCCGACTACCGGTTCAAGCGTGGTTGAACGAGTTTTCTAACGCTGTTACGAACCTACGCTGTGGATAAGGAAGTGAAGATGTCTCTGAGTCGGCTGCAATTCTCTCTGTAAACTCTGAATAGTTTGGAGTAGGTTCGATGTTTTTCCGCGTTTGAGGCAAACTCCTGCGTAATCAACACCGCTGATCTGCTTGCTTCTTCCAGACTAGTGAATGTTCCAACTCCAATTCCGGCGAGAACCGCAGCTCCCAGGCATCCTAGTTCACTGACCCTTGTTAATTCCACTGTTCTCCCGGTGACGTCGGCCTTTATCTGATTCCAAAGTCGACTCCTTGAGCCTCCACCGGCCGTTCTAATCCTCCTTGTCTCCAATCCAAGCTCGCTGAAGGTCTCGATCACGTGGTTAAGGCTGAATGCGACTCCTTCAAGAATTGCACGAACAAAGTGCTCTTTCTTCTTATCGAGCGTTATTCCCAAGAACGCTCCGCGGGCTTTCAGGTCGAAGAAGGGTGTATACTCTCCCGCTAAATATGGCCAGAATAGTAGACCCCCGGATCCCGCCTCAACCCTTTCCGCTTCTCCATCCAGAATATCATAGACAGAAACCCCTTGTTCAGCGGCCTCGTTTTTCTCGGTCGCGGCGAATTGATCAGAGAACCATCGTAGGGATGCTCCGGCGGTGGCGGTTGACGTGTAGACGACCCAGCT
>CAZNTS010000227.1:0-2991 GCA_964576045.1 uncultured Nitrospiraceae bacterium
AGATGTGGTTACAGGCCTGGTTGTAGGCCTCCATGGTTCTACAAAGCCCCTCACTGTGGTCAGGGGAGGTCCGAAACTTGAGCTTGGTTTTGAGCAGCAGCTCTCTGTTCAACATGCTTTCAGGAAATGTTTTTCAGGCGATCTTACTACAAAAAACGAGTTGAGAAAGGAGCAGGCGCTTCCTCCCCGCCCCAAAGGACGGGATTTCCGCGCCTGAATATCTTGTGAAAACTCACTTTAGATTCCTTAGTCCCAAGTAATGTCCAGTAGGAGCGCCGGGGGATTATTTGTCCTGTACTTCACTGCCCTGCCAGCCATGACCATAAATATACTTCTTACCATCCATCTCCACTTCGATGTGCCCGGAGCCGGTTCGTTGGTCCTCTGAAGAGGATTGAGGCTGCCAGGGACTATCAAAAACAAAGCTGCCCTTTGGTATCAGACGTATAACCTTATAGTCTTCATCGACATAATAATTATAGGTTGAGAATAAGGAAGAGCCCAAAAGGTTCTTGGTAGATGACGGGACATAAGCAACGTCATAATCATGTCTCTGGATACTTCCTACCATCACGGAATTGAGCGTGAGGACATAGCCCTCGACGACACCTCCCGCGGTGTGTGACACGAGCTTCCTGCTGGTATCGAACTCTGAGATGCCAAGACTTTGTAGTGCATCATTATTAAGGACAATGCTATTGGCCCCGGTATCAAAGACGAGTTCCACAGGCACTCCATTTATTTGCACGGTCACATACTTGAGACCATCACGCTCGGTAAACGGAATGGCTTCATCAGCGAAGGCGCTCTCCCCAACGATAACAACGAACAGTAAAGAGGCGAGAAAAAAGAACACGATTACATAAATTCTTGCGATCACATCGTCCTCCGACGTAGAAACCTATGTACATTTATAGTCTACCATATTCGGTAAAGCTGCGAGTATCTTCCCGAAAATCAGACGTGTGATATACTTGGTAGACCTTCATGGGAATTGTGCGAATATGAAGAGCAAGAAATTATATATTTCGGTTGTGGCCTTGGGCATCATTATTGACATTTTTGCTCACACTGCCCGGGCTGCTGATTATGGTCACGAGATCGCAGGCGGGGCAGGGATGAGCTTGAGCGATCTCGGGTCGACCGAGGAGATACTCCTAATTGCATCGATAAAGAGGCTTTCGAATATACTCGACCTCAGGATAGAACCAAATGCTGAACGCATTGTAGCGCGCTCAGGCCAATCGCTCTTTCTGGGCGGCGTAAGTCCGGTTCTCAGGCTGGGCACACATGGGAACAGCCTGAATCCCTTCCTGGATGCCGGTGTGGGAGTCAGCTTTGGTTCAAGAAACACTCTCCTAAACAGGAATTTCGGAAGCAACTTCTTCTTCAGCCCAACCGCAGGAGCTGGCGTCAAATTCGGAAGTTCCGTAAACGGAGTAAGCCTTTTTGCTCGATGGATACATCACTCCAACGCCGGGCTTTTCCCGCCTAACGAGGGGATCGATTCCTTGTATGTGTTACTGGGTTACAGGTTTTAGGTCAATTTCAGGACGCTACTGAATTTTTTGTCGTACAAATGGATAGTGTACTCATTTCGGACAGGCGACTTTCTTCTGCGCAAACGGCGACATGGTCCTCAGTTCTTTGATAATGGGAGGGAGCACCTTGATGACGCTGTCGATTTCCGCCTCCGTGTTGTAACGGCTGAGTGAAAACCGTATAGAGCCGTGTATGGCGGTGAAAGGCACCCCCATTGTCCTCAGCACATGACTCGGCTCAAGGGAGCCCGATGTACAGGCAGAACCGGAGGACGCACAGATGCCAAACTCATCCAGCCGCAGAAGTATTGCCTCTCCTTCCACATACTCAAAGCTGATGTTTGTGGTGTTAGGAAGACGATGCTCCGTATCACCATTTATACGCACATCCGGGCAGCACTGTAGCAGCTCTCCCTCCAGCTTGTCCCTCAGTCTGCTCACGTGCTCCGCTTCTTTGCCAAAATTCTCCCCGGCCAACTCGCACGCTCGTCCCAGAGCGATGATCGAAGCAACGTTCTCTGTCCCGGCCCTCCTACCTCTCTCCTGATGCCCACCAATGACGTAAGGGTAAAACCGCGTGCCCTTTCGTACATATAGGACTCCAACACCCTTTGGTGCGTGGATCTTATGCCCAGAAATCGAAAACATGTCTACAGGGAGCTCTTTCAGATTTATGGCGATCTTGCCGGAAGCCTGGACAGCATCGGTATGAAAGAGGATCTTTCTTTCCCGCAGGATTTCTCCTATCTCCCGTACAGGAAAGATGACGCCCGTTTCATTGTTGGCATACATAATCGACACTACAGCGGTATCTTCGTCAATGGCACGGAGCAACGCATCCATGTCGAGCCGTCCCTTGGTGTCCACGGGCAGAAACGTAACGCGATAGCCCTTCCTCGCCAGGTGCTTGCCGAAATTCAGGACAGCTGGATGTTCAACCCTTGTCGTGATAAAATGCCTCTTATGTGGGTATGACTCAAAAGCGCTCATGATGGCGGTGTTGTCGCCCTCCGTCCCGCAGCTCGTAAATATAATTTCTTCAGGTTCTGCACCAAGATGAGACGCTACCCTCGCCCGCGCTTCCTCAATCTTCCGGTGAAGTTGTCCACCGAAGGTATGCATGCTAGAGGGGTTCCCGTAACTGTCCCTGAGATATGGGAGCATCTCCTCAAAGACCTCGGGAGCGACAGCAGTCGTTGCATTGTTGTCAAGATAAATCGGCTTCATGCCGCCTCCACAACGATCTCTTCGCTTACGAGTTCCCTGAGTTTTTCCTGAATGCCTTCGATAGTAACGCCGCCCATGGGACAAGCGACACACATCGCTCTCAGGGAAACCGTTACCCTGCTCCCTTCCACGTCCACAAGTTCAAGATCCCCACCGTCCGCCTGTAGCATAGGCCTTATCTCCTTTTCTATAACATCCTGGATGAGAGCTATCTTCTGGAGGT
>CAZNTS010000228.1:0-4566 GCA_964576045.1 uncultured Nitrospiraceae bacterium
GCCTGGACGAGCTGAAAGACGCGGTCATCGCGAAGTTCAAGAGGGACAGCGACCTGGATTACAAGCGGGAAGAGGTCATCGTGACGTGCGGCGGCAAACATGCGCTTTACAATCTTTTTCAGGCTGTTTTCCAGGAGGGCGACGAGGTTGTCGTGCCCAGACCCTACTGGGTCTCCTATCCCGATCAGGTACTTTTGAATGATGCGGTCCCTGTAATCGCCAGGACGTTCGAAAAAGACGGCTTTAAGCTCAAGACTGAGGTGCTCGAGTCTCATATCACGAACAAGACGAAGGCCCTTATCCTTAATTCTCCGTCCAATCCCACGGGCAGCACATATGACAGGAAAAGCCTTGAGGGTATTGCCGAGATTGTGCTGAAGCACAATCTCTATGTGATTTCCGACGAGATATACGAGAAGCTGGTGTATGACGGGGCAGAGCACGTGAGCATTGCCTCACTGGACAACGAGATAAAGAAGAAGACGATCGTAGTGAACGGTCTTTCGAAATCCCATGCCATGACCGGATGGAGAGTCGGGTTTGCCGCGGGCCCAAAGGAGATTATCAGGGCGATGACGAACATTCAGAGCCAGTCTACCTCCAACCCAAACTCCATTGCCCAGAGAGCGGCTGTTGAAGCCCTGACAGGGCCGCAGGACTTTGTTGCCAAGATGAAGAGCGAGTTTGATAAGAGAAGGAAATTTCTCGTCTCTGAGTTGAATTCGATTCCGGACGTGAGTTGCAGCAGTCCTACGGGAGCATTCTATGCCTTCCCGAAGATCGAGAAATTCTTTGGAAGAGGGGATGGGAAAAAGGTGTACACGTCATCGGATCTCGCGCTGTACCTGCTTGAGAATGCCGCCGTCGCACTTGTTCCTGGCGATGCCTTCGGGGACAACGATTATATACGACTTTCATACGCCACGTCTGTGGAGAACATCAGCAAAGGTGTCGAGAGGATCAGAGATGCTTTGTCCAGACTGAAGTAGTTCTAATGCATATGAAGCCCTTCTTGATTTCTCTGTGCATCCGTATCTCTGTGATTGACTTCGATCGGGTCTTTTCTTATGCCTGATATCAAAAAGGAAACCTTCCGCTCCGGTTATGTCTCGATCATCGGCAGACCGAACGTGGGTAAATCGAGCCTGCTGAATACCATTCTTGGGGAGAAGATCTCGATCGTCACTTCCCGGCCCCAGACGACGAGGAAGAGGATCACAGGTATAAGGACCACTGAGAGCAGCCAGATTGTGTTTATCGACACTCCGGGCATCCATAAACCCCACCATGCATTGGGAGAGCTTATGGTGAAAGAGGCAAAAGAAGCTCTCAAGGACGTCGATCTCATTCTCTTCATGGTCGAGCCACGCCTTCCAGGGCATGCGGACGTACGTGTCATCGACCTGCTCAGGGAGACGGTGAAGGAGCGCCCGGTAATGCTGCTGATCAATAAGGTGGACCTGGTGAAAAAATCCGAGCTCCTGCCGGTAATTGACGAATACAGCCGGCTTTATCCATTTGATGTCATATTCCCACTTTCGGCATTAAACGCAAAGGAAGTGATGTTACTGCTGGAGGAGATCGAGAAAAGGCTTCCCAACGGTCCGAAATACTATCCCGATGATATACTGACGGACCAGTATGAGCGGTTCGTGGTCTCTGAGATCATAAGGGAGAAGGCGATGATTGCGACTGAGGAGGAAGTGCCCCATTCTGTTGCGGTGGAGATCGTACGGTGGAACGAGAGAGAGGACGGTATGCTCTTTATAGATGCGAATATTTATGTTGAAAGGGAAGGCCAAAAAGGTATTATAATAGGTACAGGCGGAAGCAGGCTTAAGGAGATAGGTACTGCTGCAAGATCTGATATCGAGAAGTTCCTCGGCAGGAAAGTCTTCATGAAAATGTGGGTCAAGGTCAGGGAAGACTGGCGCAGTGACAGAAGGGTCTTGAAGGAAATGGGGTTCGAGTAGATGCTTGTAAGAATGAAGGTTGAAGGGCTGCTCTTTGATCCGAGGAGCAGCATGTACATACTTCTTCTGAAAGAAATGGAGGGGAACAGCACGCTCCCAATATGGATAGGCAAACCCGAGGCTGATTCAATTGCTCTGGCGCTGGGGGGTGTCATGACGCCGAGGCCACTCACCCATGATCTTGTGAAGAACATTCTCGGTGGTCTCAAGGTCAAGCTTACAAAGGTCGTCATCACTGAGATACTCGACAATACCTATTATGCCCTTCTTCATTTGGGCGATGGTAAGAAAGAGGTCCCGGTCGATTCACGACCAAGCGATGCGGTTGCCGTTGCCCTCAGGCTCAATGCGCCCATCTTTGTGGAGGAAGGGATCCTCGAAAAGAAGAGCACTGATGAGCTGGAGGAATGGCTCAAGAACCTGAAGCCGGAAGACTTCGGCAATGTCATGTGAGCAGAACTGAGGTTGCCAGGTTATCAAGTCATCGGGCAGCCGGCTGACTAACTGTATTTTCAAAGGATCACTAAACAGCCTGATACTATGAACTCGCAATCGGTTTATGCTTAAGAGAACTGAAGCCGTAGTCCTGAAGACCTCTCCATTTTCCGAAGCAGACCTCATCGTTACGCTGCTTACCCGTGATCATGGTCTCGTGAAGACATTTGCTAAGAGCTCCCGGAAAACAAAGAGCAGGTTCGGCAGCAGCCTTGAGCCTCTCACCTGTTCAATGGTCTCGTTCTGGGGGAAAGAAGACGCAAGCCTGCCACGCCTCACACAGTCCGATATCATCAGGCCCTTCCAGTCCATTCGGGAAAGGATAGATTGTTTCATCAGGGCTATGGAGATAGTGGAACTTACTCTGACTCTCCTACCTGAGCGAGAGCCTCACAGGGATATCTTTGATTTTCTCGTATCGGTTCTTGCGATGATAGAGAGCGATCGCGATAGAGACAAGGGCTCCCTCAGGGCCGCAATTTACAAGATAAGGTTTCTTGACATGATGGGGTACGGGCCGAGACTTGACGGGTGTGCGCGGTGCAGCAGGTCGGGTTACGACTTCTATATCGCTCACGGCTCTATCTTATGCGGGGACTGTTCAAGAGGGACGGACACTCCTATGCGGCTCTCCTCCGGTGTAATAAAGAGCTACGAAACATTAAGGAGATGGGACATTGGGAAGCTCGACAGGATAAAACTGTCCGGAACGTTGATGGCCGAGCTCTCGTGCATGCTCGATACCCATATCCAGTATACGCTCGCAAGACCCCTGAAGACAAAAAGTTTCAAGAAAAATCACGGATTCTGACTGCCAAGACACTTACTTAAGCCTGGTCATTGTGGTGTCTTTCTGTCTCGGACGATTCCGTCTCCTCTGTCCCCATTTCATTGATAATTATCCTTGACAGAATAGACCGTATTAATATATAAAATCTGCATGGAATATTTGGCTAAAACAGCCGGTTTCTTCTGTCCGAACGAGGTGTGTCCCGATCATGGCAAGAGGGGGATAGGCAATATCGTGCTTTGCAACAGATACGGCAGGGACAGCAGAAGACTGCTCAAGTGCAGGACCTGCAACTTCAGGTTCTCTGAAAGGCGAAACACCTTCTTTTTCGGTCTCCATACAAATGAAAGCAAGATCAGGGAGGTAATCAAGTATCTCCTTGACGGCAAGAGCTTCAGAGAGGCTGCTGTGGCTGCGGGCATAGACAAGGACACGGTGCTTCGCATATGGAAGAGGTTTGTCGCCTATTGCGAAGAGTCAATGGACGGTCTGTTGAAAGAGTTCAATATCAGGTTGGAAGACCTCATTGTTCTTCTCTATCAGAGGGGAGGACGCTCCAGAAGACCCATTGGGACAGAACCTTCCTGCGGAAAAGTCGGCGATTTCTGGGATGCTCTTTGCGGTGAGGAAGATATGGGGCTAGAGGACGGACTCTGCCGTGAAAATGAATAGTCTGATCAGGGAACACTGCTGCAACAGCGGCTTGGCATAGCCTGTTAGATAAGGGAGAGAGTATCTGTTTTGTGGACCGGCTGAACGTTCCGGTCGCGATACTTTGAAAGGAAGAGACGTGGGAAAGATACGTGTAGCTATTGCTGGAATCGGAAACTGTGCAAGCTCGTTGATTCAGGGTGTGGACTATTACAGGGGATTGGGTAAGAATGATCGCGACCGGTCCCTTGGACTGATGCATTATGACCTGGGCGGATTCAAGCCGTCTGATATCGAATTCGTCGCTGCGATAGATATCGACAAGAGAAAGGTTGGCAGGCCGCTTAGAGACGCCGTCTTTGCGAAGCCGAACTGTACAAAGGTCTTCAACCCCAAAATCTCCGACTATCCGGTAAAGGTCTGCATGGGCGAGGTGCTCGATGGAGTTGCATCCCATATGCAGGATTATCCTGAGGACCGCCGCTTCGTCGTTTCCGAGAAGAAGCCATCCGACATACCTAAGCTCCTGAGACGGTCGGGGGCCGACATGCTGGTGAGCTACATGCCCGTGGGCTCAGAGAGGGCAACGGCTTTTTATGCAGAGGCATGTCTCAGGGCCGGGGTCGGGTTCATAAACTGTGTCCCTGTGTTCATCGC
>CAZNTS010000229.1:0-3422 GCA_964576045.1 uncultured Nitrospiraceae bacterium
GCCGTAGGAGCCATCCAGATGCAACATTATTCTAAGATAAAGATCACCTCGAATCTGACCCGGTAGGTGGCGATCTTATTATCCTGGACAGACACCCGTTGCTCCAGCAGGCGCAGGCCGGTGATCCCTCTCAGGGTCTGGCTGGCTCGTTTAAAGCCCACCTGGAGAGCGTCTTCGAAGCTGATGGGGGACTCGCCGATGGCCTCCGTGGCTCGAGCGACCTGCTCCCTCATGGTTTTATCTCCTTTTCCGCTTAATTCGCGGCTCCTGCAGTTTTAAGGTGAGATAGGCTGACTTGCATTAGAAAATCCAGGTTATGCGGGGGGATCGGTCAGATTTATGAGATTATTTGCTTTCTGGGGTTCTGTCAACCTAAATCTGGGAAGATGTCAACAACGCCTCCAGATGAGCGGTTTTCCCGGCGCCTGGGTGGATTGCTGGAGTTTTGGGAGGAGTTCCCTTATCCTGCCCTGGAAATAAATTTTCATAATTTACGGGTGAGCCAAAGGCTTATGAGGAACTATTGAACTGAGCCTGAATTAGCAAAGGCGGCTGAAATTCTCTGGCGCCAGGAATTCATGGAATATCACGACGCGCTTGACTTAATTTTTCAGAAACTCGAGGAAAAGGTAATGGGCGGATAAGCTTCCGAATCGCCGAAAACCAACAAAGTGCAGTCCCAACCAACCGCTGACGGAGAGAAGTTTTGGCATCCATCGCTGGGCGTTTCGGCCCGTGATGTCCGTCGAGCGCCCACGACTTATCGGAAGTTGAACCTCCTTCGTCGGCCAATTGGAGCCCGCGGGTTCGCTTGCGGCCCCCATGGTACCCAGCATATTGGATCCGCCAGACGGTCAAAAATCTCCGATAAATGAACACGCACGCGAGTGTGCCCTCTGCAAATCTGAGATGGGGTTCTTTCGTCTCTGATTCCTGAAGCCGGGTGCCCCACCGGGCACCCAACTTAACTGGCCTTGAGCCATTTCACTACGACTTTGTCGTCCGATAGGATTGCTGCGTACGTGAGATCTGCACCGCCCGTTCCGGTGATCTCAGTGATGAATCCATTTGTCGCATTGAAAGAATGGTCCTTGGTGCCAGCGCTGCAATTCTGAAAGACTACCGTCGAAAAAACCGGCAGGATGGACGAAACACCTTCCACGATCCATTCCGCCGAGGCGCCGATGCTGGTGACCTTATTCGGCGGCGTGATGCCGATGCTGGTTGCCTGATTGGTTGTTTTGTTTAACATGGAGCAAAAGCCATGGTCGGGTTGGGGTGCACAAACCAGTACCGTAATGTAGTCGCCCGGATTGATCGGAAAGTTGTTTACCCTGATGGGTGGCAAGGTCCACCATTCTGTCCATACCCAGTTATCGATATTGTTGCCGGTAACCGTGGCAGCAGTACCCGCCTGCAAAACCTGGCCATTGCCCCACCCGTCGATTCCCACCCAGAAGCCTAAGGTTTGCCCCCCTGGCGGTTCATTGGGAATGGGCGTTACGTTCGGGATAAACCACTCACCATATACGGTGTTCACCGGTTCGGGAGGGTTGTAGTTCAAAGTGGAGACCAGCACTACCGCGCCCGCCCAACCACTGGGGCTGAAATCTACGATGTCTGTCCTTTTATTGAGCACCGCCCTTTTACGTTTGGCCATTACATGGTCGATGGCTATTTCTGCTTTAATAAACCTGGGCTTTGAAGCAAAGGCCGCATCCCAGATGGCCCGTAGGCGAGGTTCTCGTGATGCATCTGGCCGGCGCGGGATTCCATGCCTCCGCAGCAACCGGTCTTCTGCCACGTTGGGATCGAAGTCCTCCGGGGTTGCATCGTAGGTAGTTATGTGCTTCAACGCTTCTTTGTCAGAGATCTTCATTTCTTCGTCCTCCTTTTCTCGTTTTTCATCACGGCAGACTTACGATTACTCATTACCGGATCAACGGCGAGTACCGGTTTCGTGAATTTAGGGTTGGAGGCGAGAGATTTATCCAGCAGCTCTTTTACAAGAACAGGTAGCTCTGCATCAGCCTGCGCCGCGGATGCAGGAGGAATTCCCTCGCCAGGGGTGTAATGCTTCAGCGCTTCTTCATCGCTCATTTTGCTTTTACGCTTAGCCATTGGCGCAACTCGTCTCAAGGCGCTTAATTTTCTTGAGTAGCCCTTTGAATGTCCTGGTGTTGTGATTGTCAGCCCTGCCTTGCTCTTCATACTCAGACAAGGCGCAGGAAGCTTTCGGGTTGGCGTTCCCGACCGGTGTCTGCAAAGATTCTTCGAAGAGAGTAGCTAAGCTAAGGCTGCCCTCCCGGTCTCCGCGATTTACTTCGAACAGCGAAATGAATCGCTCCACTGTCATTTGTTGCATTGAGTTGCCATCCACCAAGGTACGCTTCTTGTTTGCGATTCGATTGGCGTGTTGTCGTTTCGGATCAGAAACACTCAGTACGGACTGGCATTCCCTGTTAAACGGGTCCTGAAAGCTAGCGGAGCAGGCCAAAGCGGCTTTTTCCCCCGCGACACATTCCAGTAACTTCTGTAAGAAAAGCCAGGCGCCACTGCCGCTATGGATTGTTCCCGCCGCGACGGCCGCAGTCTTTTCAGCCAATGAATTTATTTGCGAATATTGTTTCATGAAAGTAGCGTCAACGAACCAATGCGAAGAGCAGCGCTTTTCGTGTATCAGGCCAGTGTCTGCTATGAACAAAGCGCCTGTACACAGACCCGCTATTTCGGAGCCGGCCCGATACTGTTTTTTGATCCATGGAACAAAGGCAGGATTGTTCTTAATGGCTTCAGCCATATTGCCAGCCATTGCCGGTATTATGGCCAAGTCGGTCGCGGCAACCTCCGCCAGCGTAAGGTCCGGCTTTACCACGAAATGTCCGCCATACAAATCGGCAGTACTGGCGCTGGCAACCAAATGCAACTCAAAAGCGGCTCCCCGGCCTCTTTCTGCCGAATGTTGATTCGCTAGGTCGAATATCTTGAAAAGACCAACAATGCTGTTTAACAGGACACTGCTATTCGGCACCAAAATGGAGACGTGGATCATAAATCTAAGATGCTTCTTTGTAACCCGAGTTTTCCGCCATTGTACACCCAAAATCCCAGCTAAATCTGTCCGTTCATACAGCAGTGACGTCCAGCTGTATGTTTCCTGGGTTTAAAAGCATGAAAATTCGATAAGCGTCCCGTCATCCCCGAAATAATTGCCTGGAGGCAAAGGCTGCGGGTTCAAGGCAAAGGCCTGTCCCCATCAGACCAGGGCCAGGCCCACAGCCAGGGCTATCAATCCCGTACACCAGATTAAGTCCTTCCTGCTAATAACCTCCTTTTTTTGAGGAATCGCCAAAAATTAACAGGGAAGCGGCATGCTTAAGCTTCTTTTAAGGCCGGATGTAAGCCATGTCAAGGAATCTCAG
>CAZNTS010000230.1:0-5716 GCA_964576045.1 uncultured Nitrospiraceae bacterium
AAGCCCGAAAGACCGAGTATCGGCAAGTTGTTCTTAACGCTTAACTCTTAACACCATATCTCATTCCCTTTCCTCAAGGCGGTCAACCACCTCGGTTACAGCCGCATGTGAGATCACATTGATCAGTGCCTCTTGCAAGGCTCGCTTGAAAAAACTAAAAAAAAACCTGTATGATTGATATCTTAAGTGGATTACAGGGTGAACTCCTGATGAGCGAACTGAAACGACTCAGAAACGAAATAGACAAAATCGACGAGAGAATACTTGAACTTCTCAACCGCAGAGCTGGCATAGTAGTAGAAGTCGCTCACATCAAGAGGAAAGAGAACGCGAGTTTCTACTCCCCTGAACGGGAGAAAGAGATAATCCAGAGGCTAACCTCAATCAACAAAGGTCCTTTCCCTAACAGTGCGATAAAGCCTCTTTACAGGGAGATCCTCTCAGCGTCCCTTTCGCTCGAGCAACCCCTGAAGGTGGCCTACTTCGGCCCGATCGCTACGTTTACTCACCTCGCTGCAATGAGGTATTTTGGCTCCTCCGCGAGTTTCATCCCGGCGGAAGGAATCAAGGATGTGTTTGAATCCGTGTACTCGGGACAGGCCGAGTACGGGGTAGTACCGGTCGAAAACTCCAATGAAGGGGTTGTAAGTTATACGCTGGATATGTTCATGGATTTCGACCTGAAGATATCGGGGGAGGCCATGCTGAAGATATCCCATAACCTCCTGTCAAGGAGCGGTGACAAAACGAAGATAAGAAAGATTTACTCTCATCCGCAGCCCACTGCTCAGTGCAGAAAATGGCTTGAAAGGAATATGACAGGGATACCTATTCTCGAATCCACCAGCACGGCGAGGGCTGCAGAGATTGCATCGGGGGAAGAAGACGCAGCGGCCATTGCGAGCGAAGTTGCTGCCAAGATCTACGACCTGCACTTTGTGGAGCGGCACATAGAGGATTTCAAGGACAACTTCACACGATTCCTTGTCATTAGCTGGGAGCCTTCGATGAAAACTGGTAAGGACAAGACGTCGATTATGTTCTCGACAAAGGACAGACCGGGAGCTCTTTTCACGATCCTCGAACCTTTCAAGCAGGCGAGAATAAATCTCACCAAGATCGAATCAAGGCCATCCAAGAGGAAGGCGTGGGAGTACATTTTCTTTGTGGACATGGAGGGACACATCGAGGACAGGAAAGTAAAGAAGGCGATCGAAGAGGTAAAGGAGGGGTGCCTGTATCTGAAGGTCCTTGGTTCATACCCTGCAGGTGAGATGAATGATTAAGCCTCCGGATTATGTCTCTGCCGTAAGACCCTATGTGCCGGGGAAGCCGGTGGAAGAACTTGAGAGGGAGCTTGGCATAAAAGGCTCGATAAAGCTTGCTTCGAACGAGAATCCCGTTGGACCATCGCCTCTCGCCATTCAGGCGATAAAGGGTACAGGACATGACATCAACAGATATCCTGACGGAGGTGGATACTATCTGAAGACGGCTCTGTCGGAAAGACTTTCGGTCTCTCCTGACAACATCATACTTGGGAATGGCTCTAATGAACTAATCGACATGGTTGCGAGGACCTATATGAAGCCGGGTGACGAAGCGGTGATGGCTACGCCGTCCTTTGTGGTCTACTCGATGGCAGTGCAGTCAATGGGATGCAGGGCCGTCCAGATCCCTCTAAAGGATTTTGTCCACGACCTAGCCGCCATGCGCGCAGCGGTCACAAAGAGAACTCGAATCGTCTTCATCGCAAATCCCAACAATCCCACAGGGACTATAAACAGGAGCTCTGAATTCGATCTCTTCATAGAGGGGCTTCCCAACGGTATCCTCACAGTGCTCGACGAAGCATATTATGAATATGTGTCTGATCCTGAGTACGCGGACAGCATGAAGTGGTTTCGGCAGAGGAAGGATATCCTGATACTCAGGACTTTTTCGAAAATATTCGGGCTTGCTGGCCTAAGAATCGGCTATGGCATTGCAGTAGAGGACATCATCGCCGAGATGAACAAACTCAGACCGCCGTTCAATACAAACTCCCTCGCTCAGGTAGCGGCAATGGAAGCCCTTAGAGACAGTGTGCATGTTGAGAAATCAAGGCAGATAAATGAAGAAGGGAAGAAATATTTATATCGGCAGTTCGAACGACTTGGGGTGACGTATGTGTCCACCGAGGCGAATTTCATTTATCTGCCCGTAGAGGACTCGCACACTTTTTACGAGGGACTTCTCAGAAGAGGTGTGATAGTTAGGCCAATGGGGCCTAAAGCCCTTCGTGTTACCATTGGACTCCGCGAGGAGAACACGCGGTTCATCGAGGCGCTCGAAACAATCGTCAGGTAACTTCCCTCGCTTCCCCATTAAAAGGATGAGGGCGGTTTCATACCTGTCTTCGTACCGGTGATCTTTCCTCGGTAGCCGAATTAACAGATCACTAAGGGAGGATAGATGGACATTATCGTTTTAAGACCTGATGCCACAGAAGAGGCCCTGAGGCACTTGCTGAAGAGGCTTGAATCCAAGGGTCTGAAAGCCCATGTTTCTAAGGGGACGGAGCGGACCATTGTAGGAGTAATAGGGGATACGTCAAAGGTCACGGAGGAAGAGGAAGATGCCATACGGGCGATGACGGGCGTCGAAAACGTGATGAGGATCATCAAGCCCTACAAACTGGCGAGCAAGGAGTTCAAGGAAGTTACACTCATCAATGTGAGGGACAGGGTCATCGGAGGCAAAAAGATACACGTGATCGCAGGTCCGTGCGCTGTTGAAAACAGGACCATTATCATGAATATCGCAGAGAAAGTTAAGGAGGCGGGGGCTTCTTTCATACGGGGTGGAGCATACAAACCAAGAACATCTCCTTATTCCTTCCAGGGTCTTGGCGAGGAAGGACTCAGGTATCTGGCGGAAACGCGCGAAAAGACGGGGCTTCCCGTTGTGACCGAATTGATGGATCCGCGAGACATTGAAGTGATGGTAAAATACGCAGACATTATACAGATAGGCGCAAGGAATATGCAGAATTTCCGCCTCCTGCTGGAGGTCGGCTCGGTGCATAAGCCGGTCCTGCTGAAGCGCGGGTTGTCTGCAACAATCAAGGAGTGGCTCATGTCCGCCGAGTATATCATGTCCAGGGGCAATCATGAGGTCATCCTCTGCGAGAGGGGCATTCGCACCTTTGAGACCGCTACGAGGAACACCCTTGACCTGAGCGCGGTCCCACTCCTGAAGCAGCTCACTCATCTTCCCGTGGTGGTGGACCCGAGCCACGGCGTCGGAAAATGGGATCTCGTTGCCCCAATGGCAAAAGCAGCAGTTGCCGCAGGCGCAGACGGGCTTCTGATCGAAGTCCATACCGATCCCGAAGAGGCGATGTCCGACGGTGAGCAATCCCTGAAGACTGATGTTTTCGCCGGACTTATGCGAGCACTCTCGGCGGTCGCCTCGGCAGTGGGAAGGGAGCTATAGTTCCTTCATGTATTTCAAAAAGATAACTGTTCTCGGCATCGGGCTTCTGGGCGCGTCCTTTGCCCTTGCAGCGAAGAAGCGGGGGCTGTGCGGAAGTGTCATGGGTTTCGGCAGAAAAGAAGAGAACCTGCTCAGGGCAAAGGAGAGAGGGATCATCGACTCCTTTGAATCGGATCCGGTAATTGCCTGCGCAGATTCCGACCTCGTTCTCTTCGCCCTGCCTGTGGGTTCATTTACGGATATTGCCAAGAGGATTGTCGCCTCATTGAAGGAGAGAGTCATTGTGACTGATGTGGGAAGCGTAAAGGCCGGGCTTGTTTATGAGATGGAGAGGATTCTTTCGGGAGTGTCCTTTATAGGGGCTCATCCAATTGCAGGGGGCGAGCAGTCTGGGATTGATACAGCGGATGCTGACCTTTTCGAAGGACAGCGCTGTATCGTAACTCCTACCGATAAAACTGACAGCGAGGCGATGGATAAGGTCATGGATATCTGGAGGTCCTTGGGCTCCAGTGTGATGACAATGAGCCCTGAAGAGCACGACAAGGTACTTGGAGCGGTAAGCCACCTTCCCCATATTGTTGCGTACGAGCTCATGAATGCTGTTGATGAGATCAGCGGGTCATACCTCCTGTATTGTGGAAGGGGATTCAAAGACATTACGAGGATCGCGTCGAGTTCCCCAGAGCTTTGGCGGGATATCTGCATGTGTAACAGGGAGAACCTTGTGCATTTTCTCAACATCTTTATAGGCAGGCTGGAGGAAATGAAAGGGAGTATAGCCGAATCTGATGCGAACTCTGTAGAGCTGGAATTCAGAAGAGCCAAATTGCTGAGGGACGGACTTGGACAGGATTGAACTGGAGGGTATTAGGTCCCTGAGGGGTGAGTTAGTCCCCCCTCCTGACAAGTCGATATCCCACAGGGCGGTCATCTTCTCTGCCCTCGCACAAGGTGACAGCCGCGTCAAGAATTTTCTTATGGCCGAGGATACTCTGAGCACTATCGCGGCATTCAGGGCGCTTGGAACAGATATCGAGGGGCATGGTGAAGAAATCATTATTCATGGCAAAGGGATTCATGGCCTTGAGGAGCCTTCAGATGTGATTGACTGTCGCAATTCTGGCACGACCATGAGGCTCCTCTCTGGGGTCCTTTCCGGCAATCCTTTTTTTTCGGTGCTGTCAGGAGACGACTCTCTTAGAAAAAGGCCGATGCAGAGAGTCATTGTTCCTTTGCAGCGGATGGGAGCAGAGGTCTCCGGAAGAGATAATGACCGGTACCCCCCTTTAGCAATCAAGGGCAGGCCACTTAAGCCGCTTACATACACATTGCCTGTCGCAAGCGCACAGGTGAAATCTGCTGTCCTCCTTGCAGGACTTTACGCGGAAGGCGAGACCGAGGTTGTCGAACCCCTGCAGTCCAGGGATCACACAGAGAAGATGCTGCCAGCTTTCGGGGCGGAAATTGCGGTGGAAGGACTTTCGGTAAGGATACGGGGGTTGGCTGCTTTACGCGGAAGGGAGACCGTTGTCCCCGGAGACTTTTCGTCCGCCGCTTTCTTCATGGTTGGGGCTCTGCTGACGGCAGGCTCTTCGATTATCATAAGGGACGCAGGAATCAATCCTACCAGGACGGGTCTGATGAATGTTCTGAAAAGGATGGGTGCTGGGATTACCATTGAAGATGTCCGGGAAGTCTCCGGAGAACCTGTCGCAAATATCGTGTGTGAGGGGGGAAAACCCCTGAAGGCGGTGACTGTGCGAGCCGATGAAATGCCCCTGCTTATCGACGAATTCCCGATACTCTGTATCGCTGCCGCAAGGGCTGAGGGGGTCACTGAGATAACGGGAGCCGAGGAACTTAGGGTGAAAGAATCGGACAGGATAAAGGCTATGGCGATGGAACTTAAGAAGTTCGGCGTAGACCTTGAGGAACGGCCTGACGGGATCTTGATCAGAGGGGGGGGACCATTGACGGGCTGTACGGTCGAGAGCCATGGTGATCACAGGGTCGCGATGTCACTTTCCATCGCCGCTTTGATGGCGGAAGGGACGACAATTATCGATAATGCTTCTTGTGTAGATATATCGTTTCCAGGGTTCTTCGAAGAACTGGGGAGATTGAGTCGATGATGAGAGGAATTCTGAATTCTATGAGAGAGATCCCTTGAAATCCCTTGTCATCTCTTTTTGGCGAGTCCCGAAAGCTTTTTGGACTCTTTGGAAAAAAGGCGGGA
>CAZNTS010000231.1:0-18553 GCA_964576045.1 uncultured Nitrospiraceae bacterium
CCTCAGCATGAGCCTGTGGCTGATTGTTTCAGCGTCAGACGGTGTCTCCCTCAAAGTGGGGATCAGCATTTTCGAAAAGAGCATACATCCTCCTAGATGAATTAACTGCCCGCTAGAATTTTCCTCCTCTTTTATAAAAAGAGGGGATTATTCCTTCATTTGTTAAAAGACAAAAGCAAGGGATTAAACATGCTTAGTGAATCTCCCAAGGAGTAGAGTAATTTATAAACCCCTTTTAGTCAAGAGAACTTTAAAAATTGACGGGGAAAGTGTTAAATTAATAAACACGCACTAGGGAGGGCTGATGCATAAGAGAGTACCGGTAACACCGGACGGTTTTCAGAAACTCCAGGAAGAACTCGATAGACTTCTGAAAGTCGAAAGGCCGAAAAACATCCAAGCTATAGCTGAGGCGCGTGCCCATGGAGACCTTTCGGAGAATGCCGAATACCACGCTGCGAAGGAGAGGCAGTCTTTCCTTGAAGGGAGGATACAGGAACTGCAGTCAAAGATCGCCCTCGCAGAAATAATCGATCCGTCAAGAATAAGCCAGACAAGAGTTGCCTTTGGAGCCAGAGTGAAGGTCCTTGATGTTGAAGCGGACGAGGAATATGTTTTCACACTTGTAGGGGTGGAAGAGGCGGACGTGAAGCAGGGCAGGATATCTGTGAGTTCCCCGGTGGGCAGGGCTTTGCTGGGCAAGGAAGTGGGGGATACTGCAGTTATCAAAGCGCCAGCGCGCACCATGGAATACGAGATACTCGAGATCACCTTTGAGTAGGTACTTCAGGGCAGAGATCAAAGCGAACAGAGCACTGAACACAGATTACTTCCTTCTCACATTCATGCCTTTGGAGGATACACCTGAGCCTGAGCCCGGACAGTTTTACTTGATAGGAAGATTTACAGAAGAGAAGGAAAGCGCGTTCCCGGGCAGTTGTAATATGAACAGTTATGACCCTCTTCTTAAGAGGCCTTTTAGCCTTTTCCGTAAGACCCGTGGAGGTCTTCAGATACTTTATAGGATAAGGGGAAAGGGCACCGCAATGATGAGGGAAACTATGAAGGGTTCCATAATCCATGCCCTCGGCCCCATAGGGAATTCTTATCCCATGCCAGCGAAAGACCAGACGCCTTTCATAGTTGCCGGTGGTGTGGGCATTGCGTCTGTTTTTTCGATTGCGGAGAAGCTGGCACTTGCTAAGCGTAAGGCTATAATACATTATGGGGCTAGAAGTGAGGGGGATCTGCTAATGGTCGGCGCTCTTAGAAAGGTCGCGAGAATGCTGTCCATCACCACTGATGACGGTTCATGCGGAGAACAGGGATGTGTAACTGATGCGTTCAGTACTTTTATCTCTCGTTTCCTCTCCTCTGAGACGGGAGCGGTAATATACGCGTGCGGTCCGCGGCCGATGATGGCGGCTTTGAAAGGCATCGTGAAGGGCAGGGGGATCTCTACTTATGTGTCTATGGAGGAGAGCATGGCGTGTGGTATCGGTACATGTCTCGGCTGCGTGGTAAGGACGGTGAGCGGACACAAGAGGGTTTGCAAGGAAGGGCCTGTTTTCGATATCAATGAGATCGTGTGGTGAAATGCTGTGAAGTCTGATGCCGGTAGACATTAATGTCTTACGAATTTTTTCGAACACGACGAAATACTTATAAGTCTTATCGAGAAACAGACGGAGCGGTTCGAACATTAGAGAAAACCGGGGTTACGCAAGATATGGATGGGCAGTTAGCCAGTACTTTGAGGTGTCACTTAAAATGCTTTGATGGTCCTTGCCTGCCCGTGTGACACGATTCTGCAGAAGGGTGGATCACATGAATCTGTCTGTTCAGATAGGAAAGCTGAAACTGAAGAACCCTGTAATGACGGCGTCAGGGACATTCGGGTATGGCGAGGAATATTCTGAATTCATCGACCTGAACAGGCTCGGGGCTGTGGTGGTGAAGGGGCTCTCACTGACTCCAAAGGAGGGAAACCCACCACCGCGCATTGTGGAGACTCCCGCTGGGATGCTCAATGCTATAGGGTTACAGAATATAGGTATCGACGCTTTTGCGGCTGAAAAGCTGCCCTTTCTGAGACGGTTCGATACTGCCGTAATAGCGAATTTCTTCGGGGACTCAATCGACGAATATGCGGAGGCGGCACGGAGATTGAGCGCTGTCGAGGGAATAGGCGGCCTAGAGATGAATATCTCCTGCCCGAACAAGCAGGCAGGATGGTGCATATTCGGAACGGATCCGAGAGTGACATTCGACGTTGTAAGCGCTGTGCGGAAGGCTACTGATCTGACCCTTATCGTAAAACTCTCGCCAAATGTGACGGACATAGTCCAGACTGCAAGGGCCGCTGTCGATGCGGGAGCGGATGCTGTCTCGCTCATCAATACACTCACTGGCATGGCGATAGATGTGAGGACAAGGAAACCAAAGCTTGCTAACGTAACCGGCGGACTTTCGGGGCCCGCAGTAAAACCTGTGGCCCTCAGGATGGTATGGGAAGTATACAAAGCTGTTAAAGTTCCTATCATCGGAATGGGCGGGATCATGAACGCAATGGACGCCCTGGAATTCATGCTGGCTGGTGCCGCAGCGGTAGCGGTTGGGACTGCAAATTTCATAAATCCAAGGGCCACAATTGGTATAATTGACGGAATAGAAGTCTTCATGGTGGAGAACGGCATCTCGGACATCGTGGAGATTAGAGGAGATCTGGAGGTGTAGATTGCCGACAGTCGCTTGCCGCATAACGGGGGAAGTCAAATGCAAAAAGCTGTAATCACACTGACTACCGATTTTGGATATAAGGACCCATTGAGCGGAATCATGAAGGGGGTGATCCTAAGCATAAATCCTGATGCAGGTGTCGTGGACATTACTCATGGAATAGGCAAATACAATGTGCGGGAAGCCGCCCTTATAATAGGTATGAGTTACCGGCAATTTCCGCACAGGACCATTCATGTTGTTGTCACTGATCCGGGTGTTGGTTCCATGAGGAGGCCAATCTTGGTCACGACCGAGAACTACCATTTCATCGGTCCGGACAACGGCGTCTTCTCAGTTGTGTATAACGAGAGCGAACGATGCGAGGTCCTGCATATCACGGCAGACCATTATTTCAACCATACTAGAAGCGCAACCTTTCATGGACGTGACATCTTCGCGCCGGTTGCCGCGTGGCTCTCAAAGGGAATCAATATATTGAACTTCGGTGATCCGATAAAGGATTTTGTACGGATACCATTTTCTGCCCCCTCAATGCCGACCAAGACAACCATAGAAGGGGAGGTCATACATATCGATCACTTCGGGAATGCTCTTACAAACATCGGGGTTGATGACTTGAACGTGCTGCTCGGAGCAAAGCCTGGCGGGATGGTCAGGATTGTAGTGAAGGGGATACAGGTTCCGCTGAAGGAGTATTACAGCCAGGCTGATGACAAAGGTCTTTATGCGCTTGTCAACAGCCTGGACCACCTCGAGTTGTTTGTATACAGAGGTAATGCGGCGAAGCAATTCGAGCTCAAGGTTGGAGACATACTGGGGATTATGCGTGTGAACGGTGGATAGACAGTATTTCGGAAGCAGGGGCACTATGGACAAAGTTGGCCTTGCTCCCACAGCATCTTATGGCGGTATCCTCAGGAGCACTCTCACTGTCCCGGTGATTGTAGCTTCGCTTGGGTATTTCGTGGATATCTACGACCTCATCCTGTTCAGCATCGTCCGGATATCGAGCCTCAGATCCATCGGACTACAGGGACAAGAGCTTCTTGATCAAGGGGTCTTTTTGCTGAACATGCAGATGGGTGGCATGCTCCTTGGAGGCATTATTTGGGGCATACTGGGAGACAAGCAGGGGAGGGTGAAAATACTTTTCGGGTCCATATTCCTTTACTCGGTAGCCAACATTGCCAACGGCTATGTCGACACAATAAGCGCTTATGCCGTCTGGAGATTTATTGCTGGTATAGGCCTTGCCGGCGAACTGGGTGCAGGGGTGACCCTCGTGCTCGAAAACCTGCCTAGGAATACCAGGGGATATGGCACGATGATTGTCGCCACCGTGGGCGTAACAGGAGCAATTCTCGCAAACCTTGTCGCAAAGCATTTCGAATGGAGGATCGCCTATTTCATCGGGGGCGGTCTCGGGCTGTTGCTCCTCATGATGCGGATAGGCGTATTCGAGTCGGGGATTTACAGGGAGATAGAGGACAGGAATATTAAAAAGGGGGACTTCCTGAGCCTCTTCAGAAGGCGCGTTTATTTCGTGAAGTATATGAAATCAATACTGATCGGCCTTCCTATATGGTTCGCTGTTGGTATACCTATCACTTTTTCTCCTGAGTTCGGGAAGGCCCTTTGTGTTACCGAACCGGTGAACGCCGGAGAGGCAGTGATGTACTGCTATATCGGACTTGTCTTCGGCGATTTTGCAAGTGGGTTTCTCAGCCAGTACTTAGGTAGTAGGAGGAAGGTCGTCTTCCTTTTCCAGATACTCACAGTTATCGCGATCTCCGCATATTTCATGCTGCGCCAGGTGAGTCCTGCCCTATTCTACTTGCACTGCATGGCTATAGGTTTTGCAGTGGGCTACTGGGCTATATTTGTAACCATCGCAGCAGAGCAGTTTGGCACGAACCTGCGGGCAACGGTAGCATCTACTGTCCCGAATTTCATCAGAGGGATGGTCATCCCTATCACCTTTTCATTCCAGTTCGCGAAGGAGCATCTCGGCATCATCCAGGGTGCGGCTGTTGTGGGCTTGATATGTCTTGTTATCTCCTTCTACGCCCTTTATTATCTCGAAGAGACGTTCCAAAAAGACTTAAGCTATATCGAGGAGTGAAGTGGTATTCATTTTGACGCCGGAGAGGCCTTTATTGTATAATGAACTATCTTAATTGCAACAAGTTATGGAGAACCAGAGATGCCCATATATGAGTATATCTGTATCAAATGTAACACCTTGTTTTCTGCACTCCAGAAAATCGGTGCTTCTGAGAAGG
The DNA here is from genome assembly GCA_964576045.1 of uncultured Nitrospiraceae bacterium. Lineage (GTDB taxonomy): Bacteria > Nitrospirota > Thermodesulfovibrionia > Thermodesulfovibrionales > UBA9159 > CAZNTS01. The sequence continues at coordinate 5,025 of CAZNTS010000231.1, forward strand.
ATATCTGCTGTCCGAGCTGCGGCTCGAATGAAGTAAAGAAGAAGCTCTCCTCTTTCTGTTGTTCCCCGGGGGGTGGTGCCTCTTCGCTTTCACATCCTCCTTTCAGGGGAAGAGGAGGCGGCTGAGGTGTCTCATCCTGCTGAACCGTTGGTTCAGATATTAAGTTATTAAGTAAGAAATTTCTTGACTTTTCCTTACCGTAGCAATACAATTTTGCTGATGGCTTCAGAGGGACATTGTCCCTTGAGTTCAATATTTTGAGGCACGACTCCTCAGAGGGAAAAGAATATGACACACAGACTTCTCCTCGCTGATGACAGTATAACGATCCAGAAGGTGGTAGAACTTGTTCTTGCTGAGGAGGACTTTGATATAAGGGCGGCAAGTAACGGTGAGGAAGCGTTGGCTATCATCGCCCAATTCAAGCCCAATGTTGTTCTGGCCGACACCGACATGCCGATGATGAACGGGTACCAGCTCTGTGAGAAGATAAAGGCAAATCCGGATACAAAACACGTCCCTGTAATTCTGCTTGCGGGCGCTTTCGAGCCTCTGGATGAGGAACTGGCCAAGAATGTGGGAGCCGAAGATTATATTGTAAAACCCTTCGAATCCCAGGAGCTTATCAGTAAGATCAATGCAGCTATTACGGTGGAAGAAATGGCAGAGGCTACTCCAGTTGAGGGGTTTTCGGCAGAGGCAGTGGAAGGTGTGCTTGTTGAAGAGGACCTTTGGGCTATGGAAGACCTGACGTCCGAACCGGCAAGCGCAGGGGAACTTCTGGAGGAGGCCTCTCTTGAAGAGACGCCTTTTGAGGAGACAGCCTCTGAAGAGGCCATTTCTTTCGGCGAGCAGCTTGAGGAAGAGATTGTGTCCGAAAAGACAGTTTCGAAAGCAATGCCGCCCGAAGAAGTAGTCAGCAGACCTACCTCTACTGCTCCGTATTATTCCATGCCGAAGGCCGAGTTCCTTTCCGAGGAGAAGACGGCTGGTATCTTAAGGGAGGCAGTAAGTGAAAAGATCGAAGCAGTGTTCTCTTCTGTAAATGTAAATGAAATCCTGCGTTCGTCTTTTGAGCCATTCATAAAAGATTCTGCGGAGAAGGTATTGTGGGAAGTCGTGCCACAACTTGTGGAGAAACTTCTGAAGGAAATGCTCCAGGGCTCCCTTGCCGCCATAACAAAGGAAGTCGAAAAGGTGATATGGGAAACTGTTCCTGACCTCGCAGAAAGCATGATTTCCAAGGAGATACATAGGATCAAGTCTGAGCTATAGAATCAGTCTCTCTTCCCGCAGTGATGTCGACTGGTTCATCCTTTCCTGTGATGACAAAACTCGCAAAACATTATAACCTTGAGGGTGTCGAAGAGAAGTGGTATGCGTTTTGGCTCGAGAAGGGGTATTTCATGCCCCGCCCCGGATCCGGTGAGCCGTACGCAATAGTAATCCCGCCACCTAATGTAACGGGCTCCCTCCATATGGGTCATGCCCTCAACGTGACCCTCCAAGATATTCTGATCAGATGGAAGCGAATGTCCGGATACAAGGCCTTGTGGATCCCCGGGAGCGACCACGCTGGTATCGCCACGCAAAATGTTGTTGAGAGGGACCTTGCCCGCGAAAAGCTGGACAGACACGCACTGGGGAGGGATGCGTTTATCGGCAGGGTCTGGAAGTGGAAGGCTGAGTATGGTGGTAGGATCACTCACCAGTTGAGGAGGCTCGGCGCTTCCTGCGACTGGTCCAGGGAGAGGTTCACACTCGATGAAGGCCTATCTAAAGCGGTGAGGGAAGTTTTTGTGAGACTATACGAGGAAGGTCTTATTTACAGGGATAAGAGACTCATCAACTGGTGTCCCAGATGTCATACCGCCCTCTCCGATCTGGAGGTGGAGCACGAAGAGATTGAAGGCCTTCTCACTTATATAAGGTACCCCCTTTCAGGAGGAGCGGGTCATGTTGTTGTTGCCACTACACGGCCTGAGACTATGCTGGGAGACACAGCTGTTGCCGTAAATCCCGACGACAGGCGGTATACGGGGATCGTGGGGAAAAGCATCGACCTGCCTTTGACGGATAGAAAGATCCCGGTGATCGCTGACAGCGCAGTGGATCCGTCCTTTGGTACTGGCGCAGTAAAGGTGACGCCAGCACACGATTTTAATGATGAGGCCATGGCTAGGCGTCAGAGGCCTCCGCTTTCCTTCATTACCGTGATCGGTGACGACGGGAAGATGACCCGTGAGGCTGGTGGGAAGTATGCCGGCTTGGACAGGTATGCATGCAGGAAGAAAGTCGTGGAAGACCTGAAGTCTTACGGCCTTATGGAGAAGGAGGAAAAGCATGGCCATTCTGTTGGGCACTGTTATAGGTGTAAGACGATCATAGAGCCTCTGTCCACACCGCAGTGGTATGTAAACACAAAACCACTTGCTGCGGTCGCAATGGCCGCGGTGAGGGAAGGCAAGATAAAGATAACTCCTCCGTCCTGGGAGAATACGTATTTCTCATGGATGGAAAATATCAGGGATTGGTGTATCTCCAGACAGATATGGTGGGGACATAGGATACCTGTATGGTACTGTGATGCCTGCTCTGAGATAATTGTCTCGAGAGAAACACCGATTTCCTGCAGTAAGTGCGGAGGCTCAACGATGATGCAGGACGAAGATGTTCTCGATACTTGGTTTTCTTCTGCGCTTTGGCCTTTTTCGACCTTGGGCTGGCCTGAGAAGACAGAAGACCTAGGGACGTTTTATCCGACGAGTGTACTCGTCACCGCCTTTGACATTCTGTTTTTCTGGGTTGCCCGGATGATAATGATGGGACTGAAATTTATGGACGCTGTTCCCTTCAGGGACGTCTATATCCATGCGCTGGTGAGGGACGCGAAAGGTGAGAAGATGTCGAAGTCCAAAGGAAACGTAGTAGATCCTTTAGTCATGATCGAGAAGTATGGTACGGATGCGTTCAGGTTCACCCTTGCGGCGTTCGCGGCCCAGGGAAGAGATGTCCGGTTTTCTGAGGAAAGAGTCGAGGGATATCGCTACTTTGTGAACAAGCTTTGGAACGCGGCGAGGTTTATTGCTATGAACACGGAGTCCGTTCCCGACCATGAACTTGAATCGATATTTAAGGAAAAGAGGCCATTGCTCGGCGGGGAAAATGCTGTTCTTGACCTTCCGAGCAGGTGGATCCTGTCGAGACTTTCTATGACCGTGGAAGAGATGATTGGGGCGCTCGGTGAGTATAGATTCAATGATGCGGCGAACAGCATATATCAGTTCGTGTGGCACGAATTCTGCGACTGGTATATCGAGATGGCAAAGCACGCCATCTACGAAAAGTCCGAATACGGCGTGGGGACCATCGCTTGCCTCATCTCTGTGCTGGACCATGCACTAAGACTACTCCATCCATTCATGCCGTTTGTGACCGAGGAGATATGGCAGACAATACGGCAGACCGTGGCGGATAGCGCCGAGAGTATAGCTATTTCCCATTACCCCGAAGGTCTGCCAAGGGATATCCAGGCCGAAGAGGAGATGCTTTACATAATGGATGCGGTTAGCGGTATAAGGAACATCAGGGGGGAACTGAATATCGCCCCGTCAGCGGAAGTAACAGTCCTGATAAGGACGTTCAGTGAGGGGACTGACAAGATACTGGTGAATAATATCCTTCTTATTAAGCGTCTCGCCAGGGCGGGTGAAATTACGGTGGGCAGGGATGTAGGGAAGCCTAAAGGTTGTGCCACCGGTGTTCGGGATCTCTTCCAGATTTATGTCCCTGTGGAAGGACTCCTCAATATCGAGGAGGAGATCGCAAGACTTACAAAGGAGAAGCTGAAGGTAGCGGAGTCTCTGGGCTTCTTGGATAAGAAACTGCTCAGTGAGGACTTTCTGAAGCGCGCGCCCCAGAATGTGGTTGAGAAGGAGAGGATAAGGTATCAGGAACTCGTCCTCAAGGATGAGAGGCTTGCAGGCAGTATAAAAAGGTTACAGGATATGGGGGTGAAACATGGTTGATCCTGAAACAAAAGAGATATCAGGAGAAACGTTAGATTTTATCGAAGCAGAGTTCGTAACCATTAAGCAGAGCAGCGTGAGGGCTGTTGAAGGCGGTCACGTCGAGGTCAATCAAGTCGGAGCCCTGAGCATTGACGGGGAAAGGATCGAGGCCACCCAAGGGGCCGCTGCCATAATCCACGGATCGGAGGTGAACCTCAATCAGAGCATCAGCCTGCTCACAATAGGGAGCACGACCTCGGTGAATTCTTCATTTTCTCCGGCGTTGTTGTGCAAAGAAAATGCTGCCGTTGAGAGGAGCGCGGTAGGTGTCGTAGCTGCGCGAGAGATAAAGGTCGAGAACGCATCATCACTCCTTATGATCGCGAACAGGGTAGAAGGGCAAGTAACGACCCTCCTTGATTGGAAGTCAGCTATGGCATTGGGTGCAGTTATAGGAGGCGCATTGGGGTTTCTTTCGCTGTTCAGGAGAAAATAATCAGGCGCTTGGGCGTGTAAATGCAATGTATATACCCCACCACGTGATAAAAACCCTCCACCTTGCCTTGGAAGAGGACATCGGCAGTTCTGACATTACTACCATATTGCTCGTCCCAGAGGGAGATAGGGCAAAGGCGCTCCTTATCGCAAAGGGGAACTTTATTGTGGCGGGGATCCCCTTCGCGCGAGAGGTGTTCAACATCTTCGATCAGGACATAGCATTTCGAATTTATTTCTCTGAGGGGGCAAAGGTTTCAAAGGGTGATGTCATGGCCGAGATCTCCGGCAAAACGAGAAGCCTTCTTTCGTGTGAGAGAGTAAGCCTCAACGTACTTCAGCGACTTTGCGGGATAGCTACCCTGACGAATCTTTTTGTCGAGAAGGTAAAGGGCTTGGGCGTGAAGATTGTGGACACACGCAAGACCACGCCCGGCCTTAGGTTTATGGAAAAATACGCGGTGAGGACTGGTGGAGGAGGCAATCACAGACATGGCCTTTACGACGGCATACTCATCAAGGACAATCATATTGAGGCTGCTGGAAGCGTTACATCCGCTGTTGCGGCCGCCAGGAGGGCCCATCACCTTTTGAAGATTGAAGTCGAAGTCGAGAATCTTAAGGAACTCAATGAAGCCCTATCTGCCGGGGCTGATGTGGTGATGCTCGACAATATGTCCTTGAGTGATATGAGGGAGGCGGTTAAGCTCGCCAAAGGAAAAGCGATAATCGAGGCATCAGGAAATATGACCCTTGACACTGTCCGCATAATCGCTGAGACAGGTGTTGACCTCATATCCGTTGGAGCTCTTACCCACTCAGCCACGGCCGCTGACATCAGCATGAAGATCGTGCGATAGAAGAGGGAGGAGGTTACACTTATGAAACAGCTTGAAAAGTACACGGACCATGCCTACGCTTTGCTGCGCATCATGACGGGGTTCATGTTCTCGTTTCACGGCGCACAGAAGATCCTAGGGGTGTATTCAGAATTACAGCCAGCGGTGGGATCCCAGCTCTGGCTCGGCGGGATCATAGAGCTCGTCGGAGGGCTTGCGGTGATGTTGGGGCTCCGAACGCGTTTGGCGGCTTTCCTCTGCAGTGGCGAGATGGCTATCGCCTATTTCCAGTTCCATTGGAAGTTCCAGATCGGACCGGCGTTCTTTCCTACTCTGAACAAAGGCGAGTTGGCCGCTCTTTACTGTTTTGTCTTTTTTTTCATAGCATGTCGGGGCGGGATCAAATGGTGCCTTGACAAGACAGATTAAAGGAAAGGGCAAAGGGCGGAGGCTGGCCGTCGGCAATTCACAGCTCTTCGCCCTCCTGTATCTTCGGAGGGAGTTTGGGGGGAGTAGCTATCGGTTGTTCTGGAATTATGCTCCCCCTTTGTATTCATTCATTGCTTCCATCTTTAGCATGTGTGACTTGTCTCTGTATTTGGGAGAGAAGTGCATCAGCACGAGATTCCCGACGCCGGCCTTTTTGGCTATTTCTCCAGCCGACCTGGCAGTTAGGTGGTGCCTCTCGATGGCCCTCTCTCTGTCCTCTTCGAGGAAATAAGCCTCGCAGTAAAGCGTGTTGGACCCCCTAACGAGGTCTATTATCTTGCCGATATTCTCCTCCTCTGGCGAAACATCAGTAACGTACGATATCTTTTGTCCATCCGTAATAACAGCGATATGGCTGAGGTCCGAAAATCTGAATTCCTTTCCGTCGATGCACACGCCAGTATCCGGCCGGACCCTGTCCCTTATCATGCCCTTGAAGACACCGAGCCACGGTCCCACAGGAAGGTCCAGCGCGCTTAATGCTGATTTGTCGATGTTAATATGGATGTCTTCCTCGAGGGAAAAACCGAGGCAGGGTATGCCGTGGGAGAGAAGCGCTGCCTTCACCGTATAATTAGGACCTTTCATTGCGACGCCATCAAAGACAGTTGTCTCCCCGTCAATTCTCTCGAAACGCCTCTGTGCATAAAAATGGGCACGGCGTACGCTTGCCGAACTTATTTCGAAAATCTCAAGTTTTACCGGATATTCCTCGATAAGGTTCCACGTATAGCCTCTCAGCTTCCCTTCGACCGAATCTATGATGTGTTCAGGTCCGTAGACCCTCAGAGGCGTATCTCGTCTCAGGAGGCTTCTAAGGAGGGCGTCAAAGCCGATAAAGTGATCGATGTGCATATGCGTCACAAAGAGGTCGGAGATCTTCATCAGATCTCCCGACGCAAGACGGTCAATCCGTCCTGCATCGAAAAGAAAGGCGCGTTTCTCCCTCAGCATCCTCACAAAAAGGGAAGGGTCTTCATACTCGCTGTTCACCAGTCTGTGATGAAACGTGGGCTTCATTGGCTCTAAGAGATTATATCCCATTGTGATATAATATTGAACAAATCAGGAATTTTGACATAATTTGCCCCGACGCAGTGAGGATCGCTGATCCCTTTTTTTGATGTTTTCACCTTGTATGTTTCATTTGCAAGAGAACGGGAGGAGAGTTTATGCCGGAGTTAAGAAAAGACCCTATTTCCGGAGGCTGGGTTATTATTGCAGTCGAAAGGGGAAAGAGACCGACAGATTTCGCATCACCGCCCGTACAGAGAAGGAAGGGCGGCTTTTGCCCCTTTGACCCGGGCAACGAATATACGACCCCTGCAGAGATAATGGCGTTTCGGCCTTCTTCTACACAGCCAAACACGGTTGGCTGGACGTTGCGCGTGATGCCTAACAAATTCCCTGCTCTCCAGGTATCCGGTGACCTTGACCGGAGCGGGGAAGGTATGTTCGACAAGATGAACGGGATAGGGGCCCACGAGGTTATAGTAGAAACGCCGGATCACCAGAGCTCTCTTGCCACCATGCCGTTGAAGGCTGTCGAGGACGTGTTGTGGGCATATTATCTGAGGCTCAGCGATCTAAAGAAGGACGTCCGCTTCAAATACGTGTTGATCTTCAAAAACGAAGGAGATGCTGCGGGAGCGACACTTGAACATTCACACACCCAACTTATTGCACTTCCTATAGTCCCGAAACTTGTGACGGAGGAAGTGGATTCCGCGCGCCGCTATTTCGAGTTCAAGGAGAGGTGCATATTTTGCGACGTCATAAACCAGGAAATGGAATCCGGCAAAAGGGTGATCTATGAAAACCAAGGATATATCGCTATCGCACCGTTTGCTCCGCGCTCCCCTTTTGAGACCTGGATACTTCCCAAGAGTCACCAGTCAATGTTCCATCCACCCGACAAGAGTTTTGCCGCACTTGCGGACATGTTGCAAAGGGTTCTCAGGCAGATGGACAGGATACTGGACATACCGCCCTATAATTTCATCATTCATACGTCGCCGTTCACCGAAGAGTCTAATGAATACTACCACTGGCATCTGGAGCTCATGCCTAAGCTCACCAACATTGCTGGATTTGAGTGGGGGTCTGGGTTCCATATAAACCCCACACCTCCTGAAGAGGCGGCACGCTTCATGAGAGAGGCAAAGATATAGAGTCCGAATGAAATTGCTTATTGCAGCATCAGAGGCCAAGCCGTACGCAAAGACAGGTGGTCTTGCAGACGTGACTGGTGCGCTTCTGGAGGAATACAGTCGCATGGATATCGAGGCGTATCTCATGCTCCCCCTGTATAAGACGGTCAGACAGGGGTTCGTTCTGACGGACACCGGGCTGAAAGTTACTGTACCGGTCGGAAACAGGCTGTACTCAGGCAGGATATTGTCGCATGGCTCATCGGTGTTCTTCTTGGAGTGCGAAGACTTCTTCGGCAGGGACGATCTATATGGCACGCCTGCTGGAGATTACCCGGACAATGCAGCAAGATTCATTTTTTTCAGCAGGGCGGTCTTGGAAGCGTGTATGGCTCAAGAACTTTATCCGGACGTCATTCATTGTAATGACTGGCAGACAGGCCTTGTTCCGGTGTATTTAAATACTTTTTACCGTGCTGGGCCTTTAAAAGGGGCCACGACGGTGATGACCATCCATAACCTTGGGTATCAGGGGCTCTTCAATTCCTCATTTTTCCCTCTAACTGGTCTTCCACCGGAATGGTTTGACCCTGGGGGGGTGGAATTTTACGGGAAGTTGAATTTCCTTAAGGCCGGCATTGTCGCCGCAGACATTATCACTACCGTGAGCGACACCTATGCGAAGGAAATTCTCACTAGGCAGTTCGGCTTTGGATTGGAAGGTGTTCTGGCGAAACGCGCTCGGGACTTGTATGGGGTGAGAAACGGCATCGACACTGTTGAGTGGAATCCTGAGAGCGACATGCATATACCGGCGCTTTACAATGCTTTGGATATATCCGGCAAGACTGAGTGCAGGAAGCGGCTTATGAGGGAATGCTACCTCGCGGACGGCGAAGGCAATCCTCCACTTGTTGCCATGACTGGAAGGCTCTCCATGCAGAAGGGTATTGAAATACTGCTTGAGTCTGCAGATGAGATCCTCTCCAGCGGGGCAAGGCTTGTGATTCTGGGAAAAGGCGACAGTTTTTTCCAAAATCGCCTCGAGGACTTCGGTGCTGCGCACAGGGGGCGCGTATTTGTGAAAGTGGGATACGATGAACCTATGGCACACCGTATTTACGCCGGAAGCGATATTCTTCTCATGCCTTCGCTTTATGAGCCCTGCGGGTTGAGCCAGCTCATCGCAATGAGATATGGGACTATTCCGGTGGCGAGAAGTACTGGCGGGCTTGCAGATACCATATCGGATTATGAGCCTCTCAGGGGGCGCGGAACGGGTTTCCTCTTCAAGGAATATCGAGCGTCTTCTCTGACAGAATGTCTTAGGAGCGCATTTTGCACATATGTCGACAAACGGAGATGGAAGCGGATTATTTCCAGTGCGATGAGGAAGGATTTTTCATGGAGAAAATCGGCATTGAAATATGTTGAACTTTACAAGAAGGCACTGGAGATGAAAGAGGCGAAAATGGTCCCATGACAATAAGATCGAAACTGGCCATTTTTATTGCGGTCTTTGTTATGCTCATTGCGGCGTTCGTAGCAGGCATTTTCCTCATATTCGACAGCATGAGTGTCAATTTCGAGACCCTGAGGTCTTCCTCGGATCTTCATAACAGGCATGAAGAGTTAAAGACCTCTATAATCGAGTTTGTAATGGCGGCGGAGGGATGGGGGGTGACAGGCAACACTGATTTTAAACGACTATACAGGGAGAAACTCGGGAGCGTATATAGGAATTTCGGAGGCCTCCACACGTTAGGCGCGGACGAGAAAGAAATCAAAGTTATCGGAAAGGACTTCGAAGAGTTGAAGGGTATTGCTAATGCGATAATAACCACTGATTTTCCAGTCGGTAACAAAAATGTTTTCTCCCTGCTCAGCAATCTAGAGGAGAAGGAGGGTGTGCTGCGAGAAAATCTGGACGCGCTGCACTCCAAATCCGTGAAGTCCCTTTCCGCTGCCATTGACCGGGGTGAAAAGATTAAGGGGGAGATGGCTTTCTATCTCGGAGGACTTTTTACGATAAGCTCGCTTGCGTTTCTCCTCCTTGCCCTCTTTATGAGAAGGATGATATCAGTTCCCTTCAATGACATCCTTACTGCTACCGACAGGATCAGCTCCGGTGATCTTGACTACCGTATAGACACGAAGAGAACTGACGAGTTCGGTATCATCGCCCATCGGTTTGACAGGATGGTGGAAGAGCTGCAGCAGGCAAATGAAAAGAACCTCGAACTGTATCTTTCCACTAGGAACCAGCTTCAGAAGCTGAGGGCTATGTATGAATTGGCCAAGGCGATCACCTCTACGCTTGACCTTGACGAGCTACTCAGGAAGATGGCCGAGGAGGCTACAGGCTTGCTCCATGCGAGGGGATGCATTATCCGTCTACTTGAGAATGGGAATCTGGCGATCAGGGCTTCGTTCGGTCTGCCCAGAGAGGTGGAAAAAATGATGACTCTTCCCGTTGGCGAAGGTCTCCCCGGGAAGGTTGCCAAGGAGGGGAGGCCTATCCTAGTAGAGGACCTCTCTACGATGTCGCCCGAGTGGCAGATCCCACATCTTGAGGCGCGGTCGGTGATCAATGTACCGCTGATGGTGGGGGAAACAGTAACGGGAACCCTCGGACTTTATGATAAGATGTCCGCGGGGGATGCGATCATTCCTTTTTCCGGGGATGACCTGAGTACCGCTGAGGGCTTTGCGTCATTGTGCGCTATTGCAATCGAGAAGGCGAAAATGTTCGAGATGGAGCGCCGCAGGGAAATAGAAGCCGTTGAAGCCAGAAAAAGGCTCGACGTCCTATTCGATAGCGTACAGGGAGGTATCATTACCATTGGGAAAGGGTATACCATACTGTCGGCGAACAGGTACGTAGAAACATGGATTGGCAGGCCGGTCAGTGAAATAATCGGGAAGAACTGCGTTGACATCTTTCATGCCCAGAAAGGAATATGTCCCCACTGTGTGGCAGAGGTGACGTGTGAGACAGGCGAGATCAACATCATTACGCAGGTGAGCGGACTGAACTATGCTGAGTTGACCTCGTATCCTGTAAAAGATGAACACGGCAATATCCGAGAGTGCGTTGTGTTCATTCTTGATATTACCGACAGGGTCCTGTACCAGGAGGAGATGCTCGCATTGTACCGTGAGGTGACACAGACAAAGGAATACCTTGAAAGCCTTATCGACAACTCTGCTGACGCGATTGTCACCTCTGATCTGAACGGCGTCGTCACTTCGTGGAATCGGGGTGCAGAGCGAATATACGGATTTACTGAAGGGGAAGCCATCGGGAGATACCTGCCCTTTATCCCTGACTTCCTGAAGGAGACTGAAAGGGAGTATAACAATAGGATGAGAAACGGTGAGGTGCTTAAAAACATCGAGACGGTTCGCAGAAGGGTCGACGGGACGATCATCGAAGTAAGTCTTACACTGTCGCCCATAAAGGATGCGGCAGGGGAGATTATCGGCGTAAGCGGTATCTCAAGGGACATATCTGACAAAAAGGCGGTGGAGAAAGAACTGATTAAAAGGAATCAAGAACTCTCAAGGCTTTTTTTCATCAGTTCTGCTATGCGGAGCATTCTGGACCTTGACCGGCTATTACGGATGATTTTGACCGCTGTGACCATGGGTGATGGACTGGGATTCAACAGGGCGGTTCTTTTTCTTACAGACGAGGAAAGAGGTGTTTTGAAAGGCGCAATGGGTGTTGGGCCCTCCAGCTTCGAAGAAGCGGGTAGGGTATGGGAGAGACTGTCGAAAGAGAAAAAGACGCTTATTGACGTCATGAGTGACATAGAGTCCGGACCCAGAAAAACTGACACGTTCCTTGACCGTCTGAGTCTTGGGATAGAAATATCTCTGGACAGCGATTCGATCATTGCCGCCTCGGTGAAGGAAAAAAGGCCGTTTAACGTAATGGATGCCAGGAGTGAAGCCCGTTCGGATGCCGTACTTATCCAGCAGCTCGGAACCGAGGCCTACGCCGTTGTCCCTCTAATTTCTAGGGATAAGGTGATCGGCGTTCTTTTTGTGGATAATTTCTTTAATAAGAAGACGATTACCGAGGAAGACATGAGGTTCCTTACCGCCTTTTCGAACCAGATGGCAGCTGCCATCGAGAGCGCCAAACTCTTTGAGCAGGTATCTTTTGCCGAGGCTGAGCTCGAGAATATCTTCAGGTCCATCTCAGACATGGTATATTTCACGGATATGGATTATACGATACGGAGCATCAACAATGCGGTGTCTGAGAGGCTCGGCATGCCCGAAGTGGAGATAGTTGGGAAGAAATGCTATGAGCTCTTCCATAATATGAACGAACCTTGGAAGGCATGTCCACACCACAAAACGGTGGAAACGAAGAAGTCCTTTATTGAGGAGGTGGAAGATCCGAAGACAGGAGAGACTTTTCTCACGTCCACCTCTCCCATATTCGATACCTCTGGCAACTTTCTGGGAGCTGTTCACATAGTCCGGGACATTACCGAACTCCAACATATAAGGGAAAGACTTGCAACTGCGGAAAGGATGGCGGCGCTCGGTGAGGTAGCGGCAAAGGTCGCCCACGAGATAAGGAACCCGCTTGTGTCGATTGGGGGGTTTGCGCAGAGGTTGGAAAACAAGCTTGACGGAAATCTGAAGGAGTACGCTACAATCATCGCGAGAGAAGTGAAGAGGCTAGAAGATATACTTAAGGATATCCTCGGTTTTGTAAAGGAAGTAAGATTGGCTATAAAACCTGTTGATGTTAATGCCTTGATGCGGAATGTCCTCTCCCTTGTGGAGTCTGATGCGGTCGAGAGGGGGATAGCCATGGAAAGCAGTTTTGGGGACATTCCGGAAGTACTTGTAGATTCCGACAGGATTAAGGAAGCTTTTCTCAATATAATGAATAATTCTATTCAGGCCGTGGGAACTGCGGGGAGAATTACTACAAGGACTTATCCCGTGAACGGAAACGTCGCAGTTGAAATTGTTGATACTGGATCTGGGATCGCGGAAAAAGACCTCCCCTTCATTTTTGATCCTTTCTACACTACCAAACCAACTGGTACAGGTCTGGGTCTTGCGATAACCCGCAGGATAATCGAAGAGCACAAGGGGAGGATAGAAGTGAAGAGCAGGCCAGGGGAAGGTACGGCCATTAAAGTCTTGTTGCCGAGCGAAAGGAAGGAGGAGAGATGAAAATATTGATCGTGGATGATGACCAGCACATCCGGCGGCTCTACAAGGAAGAGCTCGAGGAGGAAGGGTATGAAGTAGTTGTTGCTGCGACTGGTACGGAGGCACTTGAGTTGTTCGAGAAGGAAAATCCTGATCTTGTCACACTTGATATACTCATGCCCGATATTGACGGGATAAAACTCCTGAGGCAGATGAAGGAGAAGAAACCCAGGATCCCGATTGTGATGTCCACTGCATACGACTACAGGGACGATTTTGCTGTGTGGGCATCAGAGGCATATATTGTAAAATCTGCTGAACTGAGCGATCTGAAAGATACGATCAGGAGGCTTCTGAGCAAA
>CAZNTS010000232.1:0-4082 GCA_964576045.1 uncultured Nitrospiraceae bacterium
GATGAGTTCCGGGATTATGCCCGAACTCTTGGATAGGCCCAAGGAATTTGCCGCAGTGATGTACAAAGGCAACTGGTTTTATGTTGCTGATGACGACTATCCTTCTAAGGACGTTCTATCGGGTGTTATAGGAATCTTCACTATGATGCCCGTCGGCAAGCCAGCGACCGCGCCTGTATTAACCTTGCCGGTGAGATGAGAGAGGATGTCCGCAAGGCAATAGATTACAAGGGAGGAGGCTTGCTTGTGAAATTTTGAGGAGAGCTGAATGAGCGATGTTTTGACTGCGGTGGCCATGGGTGCCGCATAATCTCTGCTTATTTGTTACTTGGTATGGATGACCCTATGTTTCGCCGGTTTTTAAACTTAGCATTTATGTCTTTCAGTTGGGAGTGATCGATTATGATTTACATCAAGACCGTGATTAGACGCTATTGGCTGCCAGTAGCGATTATTGCTATCCTGTCTATTATCATCGTCGGCTGTGTTAACTGGCGCACGCCGACCACTGTGGTTCTCCTAGTCCGCCATGCCGAAAAAGCCGAGGCTCACGGTGACAATCCACCCCTGAGCGCCGCCGGCCAAGTGCGGGCCCAGGAGCTGATCCACGTCTCCGGAGAGACGGGGGTAGCAGGCATCTATGCCACTCAATTTCTGCGGACCCAACAGACCGTGCAGCCCTTGGCTGCCCATCTCGGCATTTCCATCACCCAGGTAAATTCTGATGATGTAGACGGCCTTATCAAGCAGATATGGCGGGATCACCCCGGTCAGGTAGTCTTTATTGTTGGCCACAGCAACACCGTGCCCCTAATAATTGAGAAACTAGGAGGGGGGAAAATTGCTCCAATTGCCGAGGACAAATTTGATAACTTATTTATTGTGACCATCCCCCGGATTGGACGAGAGAAAACTGTTCACCTGAAATATGGCAATCCAAGCTAACGCGTCGGCTACCCTCCTCCGGAGAGTGACCAGACAGGAGATAATACACCAGGAAAGACGGCCTGCACATAATCCGATTGATATTTAAAAAATTATTTTTTCAAGTTGTGCATATCTAATTCCTAATTGCCCTTAATTTACCAATTATCCCGGGGAGTTATATTTATTTCAGTTTAATGATTTTGTAACCTTTTTGTAACCAAACATCCATAAAATAAGCTTATATTCAAAGCACTATCACTTTCACCCCAAGCCAAGGATGGCTTAACCCTTCACCCTGAATCAGAGAGATTCTTTTTAGAGTCTTACCTTCCAGGCTTCTGAAAACCGGAGACGCCGATAGTCTCCCAACAAGGGTTATCCGAGGATTCCCCTTTGCTGAAGAGTTAATCCTTCTATTTTTGGGCGAACGACCTCAAGGTCTGCCGTTTAATTTCACCAGAGAAGAGAGGAGGAGAAGCCATGTGTAATCATTCGTCTTGCATCAATGGAGTTTGTTTCATCATCCCGCCGCATATCCTGAAACATGTTGCAACCTATGCGAAGGACGAGAAAATGCGAGAGCGGGCCTTGCACAGCCTGTACATGCAGGCGCAAATCCGGGGTATGCGGATGGTATTTTCCGAAATGGGGTTTCTCGGTCTAGGCACCGGCACCAAACGGCGTACCATCTATGATGCGCAACACCGACAGACTCTTCCCGGAAAGATAGTACGCACCGAGGAACAAGATCCAGTAACTGATGTCGATGTGAATGAAGCTTACGATTTCAGCGGCAAAACCTACGACTTTTACCAGACCGTGTTCCAGCGCAACTCCGTTGACAACAAAGGGATGCGCCTGGATTCCTCGGTGCATTACGCAGAGGTTTTCGACCAAGGTTACGATAATGCCTTCTGGAACGGTCGGCAAATGGTGTACGGCGACGGGGACGGCGTATTGTTCGGCCGGTTTACCCAGTGTTTGGACGTGGTAGGCCACGAACTGACACATGGAGTTACTCAGTTCACCGCCCAACTGGAATACCAAGACCAACCGGGGGCCTTGAACGAATCCATGTCTGACGTCTTCGGTATCATGATCAAGCAGAATTTTCTGAATCAGACCGTAGATATGGCTGATTGGCTGATCGGGGAAGGGTTGTTGATTCCCAAGGCGGGCACCAACCGCACAGCCCTGCGCTCGATGGCGGCGCCGGGCACCGCTTACGACGATCCGGATCTTGGCAAGGATCCGCAACCGGCCACTATGGATGATTACTATCAAGGTTCGGAGGACAATGGGGGGGTACATATCAATTCCGGCATCCCTAACCATGCCTTCTGTCTGGCGGCCAAAAACATGGCGGATAAGAAACTTATTCAATATGCTTGGGAGATACCGGGCAAAATCTGGTATGAGGTGTTGACTACCCGGCTACAGTCGAATGCCCAATTCATCGATGCCGCGACGGCAACCGTTGACGTGGCCCAAAAATATGGGGCGAATGCGGTGGCGGCAGTAAAAGATGCCTGGACAGCCGTGAAAGTCATGAAATAATATTATAATGTATAATATGGTAAAAAGGCGCCTGATCATAGGAGGATGGATCTCTGGCTTCCTGATCATGGCTTTCGGAGTTCAGCTTATGGCCCAAGAGAACCTGGTGTCTGTGAAACTCGAGCGCGAGGGTGGCCATGTACCAACATATCGGCCCAAGGTCAGGATCGATATCAAAGAATTGAGCGCGGCAGACCGGACGGAGCTCGATCGTTTGCTCAAGGATGCGGATTTTTTCCACCAACCGGACCGTTCCTCTGAGACCGGTCATCCGGATGCGTTTAAGTACACCTTGACCGTTGAGACAGAAGAAAAAAGCTACACTCTGGTTTTTCGCACCCAGGACGGACATCCGGAATCCCTCGACGCATTGGCCGCCTGGATTCGTGCCCACAAATCTCAATAGAACATCCAGAATAGGCAGAGCCCGGGGAGCTAAGCAGAACTCAGAAAAAGCGTTCGGCTTGACCCGGGCTTTAACGGCCGGTGTCGCGCATGATGACGCGGCACCGGCCGCTTAAACTGCGAGATTGTCATTTGGTCCTTTCGGTTATAAGGAAGGTGTCCAATAACCTGTTTGGAGCAAGCAACCTCTCATATCCGAACCATAACGGTAACAAATCTGATAAGTTGTGCTTCAGGCAATTACTGTTGAAAAAGTCGTTTGGTCTATCAGTTGGTCGCAGCGATTACCGACCCAACCTTGGGCCGAAGCCCGAGTGATCATGATACCTTAGATAATCAATAAGGTTATGCGGCATCAATGGTTCATCGCGGTCATAAAATGATTTTGGGACCTTTCGCCCCGGGTTTAATCCCTAAAAAGCTTCTCTTTTTTATCTTGACCGTTTTGTAGGATCCAATATAGCAAAAGTTTCCCTCTAAATGTATTCTTTTTCGGATTATGAACATACCACCCCTTTGTGACCGATTCTTTAAGAAGGGGTACCTTAAGAACTCCAAGCCAGCACCGCCTGGTAATGATGGACTAGGGGAAAGGCCGAGGCCATATGCACATACCACCGGGTCCATGCCTGTATTTGACATCATGCACCTTTTAAATTTCCTCCTCAATGATCAGATTAAACCTGCCCACGATTCGCTGGTTATCAGGTAAAACCTTGGTCAATAGCCTTTAGCTCTGCACTTAGGCCCCGAATCTCTCGCCCACCTGGGGCTGTCGGGCCGCAATAAATTCCGGGGCCTTCACCTTGCCCAGCTCCTTGGTGCGGAAACGGGTGATGAGCAGGGCGCCGCCGGCCACCGCCACCCGGAGGCCTTTGTCGCTAACCTCCAGAATTTCGCCGGGTTCCCCCTGTTTAGGCTCGCTCAAGAAAAGGGCATTATAAAGCTTGACCTTTTCCCCCCGGAAGGTGCTGGTGGCTCCGGGCTGCGGGTCGCAACCCCGGATGAAGTTGAAGACCTGGGGGCCCGGTTTGCTCCAGTCCAGCCCGGCCACTTTCTCGTCGCAGGGCGGATCGTAAGTGCCCTGGCGGTGGTCTTGCGGGAGGTGGGGGGCCTGGCCCTGGGCGATCAGATCCACCGCCTCCACCATGACCGCCACTCCCAGGGGATAAAGCTTGTTGAAATAGACTTCC
>CAZNTS010000233.1:0-6843 GCA_964576045.1 uncultured Nitrospiraceae bacterium
CTACTTTTCCAAAAAAAATGGCGGGCTGAGAAAAGGAAATGTCGGAGGACCTCCTTTTGAACGATGCGGGACCGCCAACTGCGCAATACTCCGTACTTCCTGCTACACCACTGTTTCCATGAAGACAAACATAATGTTTTCTAGTATGAAGAAGAAGACAGTGAGTACCCAGAATATACGTTCCACAGTCTTTGTTTTTGGTTTAAAAATTCGGAACATGCAGAAGACCATGAGGAACCATGCGATAGAGACCCATTTGAGATGAAAGGGTGATACCCAAAGGACGAGCAGGGAAATGAAGATACCAAGAATGAGGTAAGGCCCCCAGACGAACCATCTTTTTGTGTCTCCCTCTTTGAGTCGTCTCGACCTGAGGGCCGTGATCATATGAACCTGCCACCAGGAACCGAGGAAAAAGAAGATTACCGCGTAGCGGTCCAGTCTAGCAAGGGCTATGTCCTGCAGGGGGAACGCCTTGGTTTCCAGTGCCCAGATGGTGAAGATGAAAATGGCCGGTATCAAAGCCATGAACAAAAAACCGAGGAAATCGAGGACATAGGAGCCAAGAGGCGTTTCTTCCCTCTCTTTCTTCTCGGCCCTTGCAGATATGAAAAATTCCAGTCCGAGCAAAACGGGAACGAACAAATACGCGAGCTCCGGATACCTGATTGGGCTCATCCGACCTCCCCTTAACGCGCCTCTTTTTTATATTTTTCTATATCTAGCGTTGGGAAAAAGTAATGTCACACAGCGTTTATTTTATGCGCAAGGCATCCCGCTCCGAAACCGTTGTCTATATTCATTACCGCAATGCCGGGAACGCACGAGTTAAGCATTGCAAAGAGAGCGGTCAATCCGCCCAGGCTTGTTCCATAGCCAGTCGAAGTCGGCACGGCAATAAGCGGCCTGTCTGTCAGTCCTCCAATGACAGACGGAAGGGCGCCCTCCATTCCCGCAACTACTACAATGACCCTCGCGGAGGAGAAAGCACTTCTCTTGTCCAAGACCCTGTGGATTCCCGCAACCCCCATGTCATATACCGTCTCGACCTTGCTGCCAAGGAAAGATGCGGTGACAGCAGCCTCCTCAGCTATGGGTATATCTGATGTGCCTGCCGAAACCACAAGGATGAGGCCCTTTTTCTTGGTCGAGTGTGCTCCTGCCACGATGATGCCTGAGGAAGGATAGAAAATCATCCCCTTGAGCTTTAGACTTCTGTATGTCTCCTCGGAGGCCTTGGTGATAAGAAACCTTCCGCTTTTTCGATACATGGACCTGGCGATTCCCTGTATCTCGGATATCTTCTTGCCGCTGGCGAGAATCACTTCTGGAACGCCCTGTACCATATGTCTCTGGTGATCCACCTTGGCAAAAGAAAGGTCTTCGTAAGGCAGATGTCTGAGCGTTTCCATTGCCTTTTCGACTGACAACCTGCCAGCTTTCACGGAGGTGAGGATATCGAGGATCTTCGCCCTATGCATTAAACTCCGTTTTCAACGTACGGTTCATCAGCTCTGTGACCGCAAGCACCGGATCCTTGTCTTCATAAAGCACCTTGTAGACTTGTTCTACGAACGGCATCTGAACATTGTACTTTTTGGAAAGCTCATAGGCTGACTCAGCGGTTGCTACCCCCTCCACTACACTGTTAGACTGTGAAAGGATATCGCCGAGCTTGAACCCTTTTGCGAGCTTTGTGCCCAGAGAATAGTTTCTTGACAGGAATGAAGTGCACGTCAGGATGAGATCTCCAAGGCCGCTGAGGCCGGAGAACGTATGTTCTTGTGCACCCATGGCGCTGCCCAGCCTTTCTATCTCAGCCAGCCCTCTCGTCAGGAGTGCCGCTCTTGCGTTATGGCCCAGATTGAGCCCATCCGAGATACCGGAGGCAATGGCCATAACATTCTTCAGTGCACCTCCAAGCTCGACACCGAGAATGTCGTTATGCGTATACACCCTGAAATAAGGAGTGTTGAATATCTCCTGTAGCAGCAGAGACGTGGCGATGTCTTCGCAGGAAAGTGTCACCGCCGTAGGAAGTTTCCGGGATACTTCTTGTGCAAAGCTTGGACCAGATATTACCGCTACCCTGTGGTCCGTTATTTCCCGCAGTATGGATGAGACGGTCAGGAGTGTCTTTCTTTCTATACCCTTGGATGCATTCACAAGAACGGTATCGGGACTCATGTAGGGAACAGCGTCCTTTATCACCGATCTTGCATGCTGTGTGGGCACTACATTTACTATATACCGTGACTTGCCTACCGCTCGCGCGAGATCACTGGTGATGGTGACGTTCTCAGGGATGCTGAGTCCTGGAAGATAGAGTCTGTTGAGCCTTGTGGTCTGCATCTCCTCACAGAGTGCCTTTTCATAGACCCAGAGAGAGACGTCGTACTCCTTTTCGGCAAGGAGCCACGCAAGTGTGGTTCCCCAGCTTCCTGCACCTATAACAGCAATATAGCTCATCGGAATGTATGGAAAATATAACAGATTCCTCTTTTCTGATGCAACGCGGAAACGGGTATGTCAGATGAGGACGGGATACATCTTAAACGGGAGGACGTCAATGGCATACTATGAACTGGGAGGGAGTGTGTCCGCTTCATGCGGAACGTAAAGACATGCCTCTTTCTCGCGAAGATTGACTAGTTCCCCAAATTGTCCACGTAGTATTTGCTGAGAGTGGGGCTTGTCTGCCTCGTCCTCCTAGGGGTCGCCTACCATGTCAATGGAAGTGAACTCAGGCTGTCAGTATTCTATTAGGCGCCCATTTTATAGAAACTGCCAGAAAACCCCGAGCTTTTAAGCTCGGGGATGAATGGCTGCCTAGAGCGAAGCCAGCGTAAGCTGGCGGAGCGGAGGTATCTTTTGGCATAATCTGGCCATGGCCGAATATTGGACAGGTGCACGGACAAAGCATCGTTTGCAGGTGCATCTGCTTTGAATACCGAAGTACCGAAAGCGTGTGTTGCGAGGTAAGATAGCTATACGGTTGAGACAACTGGTGCCTGAGGCATGCAAAATAAACCGGTGGCAAATAAGCGAGATGAGCTTGCAAACTGATCATATCCATCTGATCATGCAAATAAAGCCGAACGACAGCATATCGGGAATAGTACAAATATTGAAAGGAGGTACGAGTCGGGCACTCAGGAAAGAATTTCCTGAACTGGAGGAATTTTGTGGGGGGATAGTTTTGGGGCGGATGGCTATTTTGCCGAGAGCGTTGGTCATGTGGACGAAGATATTGTGAAACGGTATATCAGGGAGCAGCAGGGAAGGGCATGAGCCGGATTATGCCAGCGGCCCGAAACTCCGGCCTTTAGGCCGGAGAGAGATTCATTTGTCACTTGGCATGCGAATAGACAGGAGGATATGTGGAATTCTACCTTTGTGTAATGGAAGGTATGATACGCTTGTACTCTTCGTAGGATATTTGCGAGTGCCATTTGCCAGCTACCATACCCAGGCCGATGAGAATATAGAAAAGTAGTATCAGAAACACAGGATAGAGATAGGGTTTGAAGGTCCGGGAGGTTCTACCGGTCTTAAACGTAATGTTGAGAGCCTCCGGCGATGGACATGAACTGATACAGGTCATGCAGGCACAACATTCCGGTGAACTAACTACAGCTTTCTTCTCCACATTAATCAGGGAAGGGCAACTCTTGGTACAGGAGCCGCAACGTAAACACTCCTCCTCATTCCGGCTTATTCTCACCGGCCCTAATCCGCTCAGGAGTCCGAGGAGGGCGCCATATGGACAGAGGTACCTGCACCAGAAATTTTTGTAGAGAAGCGAGAGCGCGGCCAACACAATAAGCACCCACATTGTCAATGAAGACATCTGCGCAAACACGTTCATTGTCATGATATCGGCGGTAACATAATAGTCGCTCATAAAGAAAAGGATCATCATATTAGGTGTCATGATAACGCCGATGAGGAGGAGAAAAAGGCCCATGAGGATGTATTTGAGCGATCGCACTGCAATATCAGCGTGAGGTGACACTCTGAAGTTCTTCCCGAATATTTTTTTACCCGCCATCCAGAAATACTGAGCAATGGTGCCTATCGGGCAGATCCATCCGCAAAATCCCTTCTTCAGAAACAACGATGTGATGACGATTGTAACGAACATTACAAAGGCGGCGGGGTGGATCGGTTCTACAGTGCCAGTAAAGAGAAAGTATTTAAGGGACATTAATCCGGATATGGGAAGAAATGCGTCAACAGAAGAGGGTCTCTCTACTAAGGGATGATGCAAGCCCTTGAAAAAAAGGACAAACTGATAGAATCGATAGCCGATAAAAAGCGTGAATGCAAGGAAGGCAAGTTGAACTGTGTATCTAATCTTCTTGATATATGTTCTCTGTCCGTCCATATTCTTAATAATTATTGACAATACATTGGCAAGTTTACCATGATCTACATCATGTCCATTGCACATTGTGCAACATTGGATAGAGTATTAAATGTTTCAAAAAATCTTCACATCGTCATCATTCAGGCAGAGTGTTTAGCCGGAATTGAGTTGTTTGGTTAAAAAAATGTCTAGTGAAAGTCCTCGTGGGTGATAGGCAAAGTGAATACTATTCGCATGCTGCAATATGTACGCAAGGAAATGAGATATACTATACGTCGTCATGAAAAGGGATGTAGTTATTATCGGGGCAGGCGCAGCAGGTCTCATGTGTGCTGTTTCGGCTGGGAGGCGGAAGCGCAACGTTGTTATTCTGGAACATGCTGGTAGTATAGGGAAGAAGATACTTGTCTCCGGTGGCGGGCATTGTAATTTTACCAATGTCCGGGTGGATCACGAACATTACTTTTCCCGCAATCCTCATTTCTGCAAGTCTGCGCTTGCGCGTTTCACGCCCTTCCATTTTATAGAGATGCTCCGGAGATACGGGATCGCTTTTCACGAAAGGGAAGAAGGACGGCTATTCTGCAAAGGGAGCTCCAGGGCTATTACAGACATGCTCCGGATGGAATGTAATGAGGCTGGCGTTGAAATACTCCTCAATTGCTGTGTAGAGAAGGTGGTAAGAGACCGAGGGTTTATTGTTCTTACCAGCCAGGGAAAGTTTAGGTCTGAGTCGCTCGTGATCGCTACGGGAGGACTTTCTTATCCTAGGCTGGGGGCTACAGACATCGGGTACAGGATAGCGAGCGAGTTTGGCCTTGAGGTTGTCCCAACCAGACCGGCCCTCGTTCCGCTTATCTTCAGTCCAATGTACCTGGCTTTTTTCCGTGAACTGAGCGGTATTTCGGTGGACGTGTCTGTACGCTCGGGCGAGACGAGCTTTCGGGGAAACGTCCTGTTCACCCACCGTGGACTCAGCGGACCTGCTGTTCTCCAGGTCTCCTCTCTCTGGGATAGGGGGAGTCCTATCAACCTGGACCTTTTTCCCGCAAAGGATATCTTTGCGCTCCTGAAGGAGAAGAGAGATAGCAAGATGGAACTGCAAACTTTTCTCTCATTACACCTTCCTAGACGCCTTGCGCACAAGTGGTGTCAGTTGTATGTACCTTCTAGGCCCCTTTGCCAGTTTAACGATAGCGAGATTAGGGATACTGCATATCGTCTCCATAATTGGGAAATCACACCGCAGGGCACTGAAGGCTTTGGGAAGGCAGAGGTCACACTGGGAGGAATCGAAACCGGTGAGTTATCGTCAAAGACGATGGAGGCGAAAAGACTGCCAGGCCTTTATTTCGCGGGAGAGGTTATAGATGTTACCGGGCAACTCGGAGGCTATAATCTGCATTGGGCATGGGCTTCGGGACATGCCGCCGGGCAGCATGCATGAAGGAGGATGTGAAGCAAAGGTGTCATAGCCATGATTTTCTCATGAGTCTGTATATTTGTGCCCTCTGCGGTTAACGGTCGAAGGAGGATTTCATGAAACTTATTGTCCTGGCATCTGCATCGCCGAGGAGAAAGGAGATACTCGGGAAAACCGGCCTCTTCTTCAAGGTCGATGCCGGAAGATATGAAGAGAACATACCTTCAGGGTTGCGGCCCCGCTCAGCCGCAAGATTCCTGTCTGCCGAAAAGGCGCAAGTGGTTGCCAGCAGATACGAGAACGCCCTGGTCATTGCGGCTGACACATTCATTGTCTTCAGGAAGAGGATACTGGGTAAGCCGCGCACTGCGGCTGAGGCGAAGAGAATGCTCACTCTTCTAAATGGCAAAACTCATTCGGTGATAACCGGTTTCACGATTTTCGATACGAAAACCAGAAGGAAGCTCTCCCGCTCAGTGGTGACAAAGGTCTTTTTCAGAAGGCTGACTCGTGGAGAGATAGCTGCCTATGTTGAATCAGGAGAGCCACTCGACAAGGCAGGGGCGTACGGCATCCAGGGATTTGGGTCTGCAATTGTGAGGAAAATAGAAGGTGACTATTTCAATGTAGTTGGTTTCCCTCTTAGCGCTGTGGTCGAAGGATTGAAGAAGTTCGGCATCGATGTGATGAAACGGAGGAAAAAGTGTTAAAATGTGAAAAGAATCCATCAATGGCATAGACTCAGTTGCGTCGCCAAACAAATATCTTTAGACAAACATCTTTTACTTGGCTATTATGCTCTTGACACATAACTTTGGATGCAGAAATTGAGCCATGCCTCGCCGTAGAGATTATTATCAAGAATTTATTGGAAGATATGCCGATGCGGAACAGTGTGCCTTCCAACAAGATGATGATAAGGGCAACTGCCCTGTCCGAGAGACAGATGCCTCTCCTAACGTGTAGTAACGGCTAGTTCTTTATCGGCTGAGGCTTATGATCAGCTCGAGCATCTGTTCTTTTGTCTCTGCCTGGAAGGCCCTATCCTTGA
>CAZNTS010000234.1:0-2956 GCA_964576045.1 uncultured Nitrospiraceae bacterium
GCCAATTGCAATAAGCCTCTTTGTCGGTTTCATTAACAACATTTCAGTAATGACTATAAAGACCAGCATCTGCCAGAAAAGGAAAAAATGTACTAGCGGTGAGACCAACAGCCATAGATAAATCCACTTTCTTTGGACGGCGTATCTTTCTGGATCAAGTTGATAAAGCGAAATGAAAACCGCAATGGAGAAGAACAGATACATACCGTAATACCTGAAGTACTGCACCTGAAACAACGTAAAGCCGTTCAGGGCCAAAAAACAAAAAAGAAAGACCGTAGATGTAGCTTGTGACTTGATATAGCGCAACGCAAGTACACCATAAGCGAACATCAGCCACATCAAACCGACTTGCCGATACCAAAAGTAATTATGTACGGACACTCCTCCCATAATGGCTTTTACAATGCTTACTAGCACAGTGTTCGGAACAGCCATTACCTGGCCCTGGTACGTATACCATTCGTCACCTCCCCAAGGCAGATGCAGTGTATAGAATAAATTAATCGCCAAACTGATAATAAATATCAGAAAAATAAACAGAAATGTTTTCGTTGGCTTATCTGCAGAGATTACATGCATTTTCATCAATAAAAGTGGCACGCTAAATTATCTTCATTAGCACCGAAACTGGACGATGACCCTTGAACTGAATGACGAATTTGCAGGAACCTGAGAGCTAGCTATTTCCAATCCGTATAACCTACACACAGCTGACTAAATACTCCATCGCTCCGGACAGTTATTCATCTCCAAGTTAGTTTAAACTCCCGGCGTTTGGCATTTTTGCAAAGTTTCTCGGGTTGTTTATCATTTCATGCAGTGCTTATTTCTTGGCCACGACAGCCAAATTCCAAGCATATCGTTTCAGGAAAGGAAATTTTTTCAGATAGACATCGATGTTTTCCAGACGGTAATAGAGCGGTCGTAATCTCTCTTCTTCGTACAGAATTTTTTTCCAGTACCGCTCCTTATTGGGATGAACATGCTCAAACAGGAAAAACTTTATAAAAATCCAGAGGGTACAGATCCAAAAAGTGTCATAGATAACCTCATGGAAAAGGTCTTGTATGAACTTTACAATATTTATATCGAGAGGTTTTTCGTCATCGGTTCGTACTTCTGTCGCCATCTGCCGATAGAGATTAATAACTGGATTATGCCGCAATGGATCCCAGAAGCACATATGCCCCCCGGGTTTCAAAACCCGGTGCATTTCACGTATGGTCCTTAACGGTTCTACGTGATGAAGCAGATTAGCTGCGTAGACTATATCGAATGTACTGTCTGAATAATCGATATTCGACGCATCCATTACGCGCCAATCGACGGTAACGCCATACCTGCGTGCCAATCTCTGAGCTTGTTCAATCATTACCGGCGAGAAATCCGTAGCTATACAGAACGCACCTTTCAACGCAAAGTAAATGCTGCCTTCGCCAAATCCGCAACCTAACTCCAGAATAGTCTTCCCTGCGAGATCACCAAGTTTACTTAATATAAACCGGTTTTCGGGCGCTGTGGAAGCTTCAAAGAATGTTTCTACATTGATTTTCTCGACGTCGGTTTCTTCAGCCCATTTATCATGGTGAGAGCGCTCTCTTGCCAGAACCGCGGAACGCTTATTCCTGCCTTTAAACGTGTGGTGTCGCCCTATCAAGAAATTATTTCTCCATTATATCATGCGACAGCTTTACTTCTTTGACGGTATTGTTTGCACCGCCGATAGTAGTATTCCTTGCATCACAAAGCCAGTAAAGTGGTCTCCTCTGCCCCTGCTCAAAGACTCGACCAACATAAAGACCTATAATACTTAGGCAAAAGATAATTATACCGGTAAAGAAAGTCATAAGAATTATGATCGATGTCCATCCTTGGACCGTTATTTTGTAAACATAATGGTCAACGAGTGCTTTTGCAAGATACACTAGACTTGCAGACCACATAAGAAACGACAAAATTAAAATAACTTGAATTGGGAACGAGGAGAAGCCAAGAACAGCATTGAACGCAAGCTGGAGCATTTTCGCAACGGAGTATTTTGAACTTCCTGCGTATCTTGCTACCCTATCATATTGGACAATGCATTGTCTGAATCCGACAAGAGAGAAAATTCCGCGTATATATCGGTTTCTTTCCCTAAAGCCTTGCACGGCAGTCAATACCGGCTTAGTGAAGGCCCTAAAGTCCCCGCTATTTTCCACCAGCTGATTACCGGTCAGTCTGCTCATCAATTTATAGAATAACCAAGCAGTGAACAACTTAAATCTCGACTCGCCGGCACGAGTTCTCCTCTGGGCGTGAACGACTTCATATCCTTCCCGAATTCTGCTGATCATTTCTTTTGCAACCTCCGGTGGATCCTGAAGATCGGCATCAATGGTGATAATAATATCACCCGCGGCAAAGTCCATGCCGGCTGTGAGAGCGACTTGATGACCCAAATTCCTTGCAAAATGTAGTACTTTTACACGGGAGTCCGATGCTGCCAGTCCGTTCAATATTGCATCAGTATTATCATGGCTTCCATCATTGATGAAAATAAACTCGCACTCATACTCCATCAAATCCTTGGCTACCGCACTAATGCGCCTATAAAATTCAGGGAGAACCCTCGCTTCGTTATAGCAAGGGACAATAAATGTCACTTTCGCACCTTTCATAAATTTCCCCTCCTCATTAGAGAGTTAGCTTCCATTTGCTGGCCCGCCTCTGAATCCAATAAAAAGCATTCTCGTCACCGGTATTTCCTCAATGCTCTCGTTACTTTTCAGTTTTGGGGGATGCAGATTCGCTACGACGGCGACATTATGTCCCCAGACCTTTAACCCAGCTGCCAGTTGTGACACGGCCTTCTGAAGTCCGCCAATAACTGGGCTATACGATGATGTTATAAGAAGGACGTTCAATGTCTCAGAATTGAAAATAAATGAAATTCCCGGCAGTGGGTGCGCCG
>CAZNTS010000235.1:0-10068 GCA_964576045.1 uncultured Nitrospiraceae bacterium
AGCATCCGGTTACGATCACAGAAGAGCCAGCCTTGTGAGCACGTCTTATGAACCGTCTTGACTCGTAATCACTCTTCGAAGTAACGGCGCAGGTATTGATTATGCAAAAGTCCGGCGTATCATGTAAATCGACGATATTACAACCACGGCTCTGGAGGTCTGCCTCGATAATGGCACTCTCGGCCTGATTTGCCTTACAACCGAGCGTCAGGACAGCAACCTTCACAACATCTCTCCATCAAGAGAATGTTTCCGTGCGCGAATAATTCTTACGCTGAGAATGGAGCCTGCCGGCGAGATTCCCCTAAAGTTCACAACTTTATTGGACCTAGTCCTCCCATTAAGCATTTTCCCATTGGTCTCGTCCGAGCCCTCGACAAGGACTTCCTGGACTGAGCCTTCAAGTCCTTTGTTTAATTTCAAGGTGATATTGTCCTGTACCTCTAGTATTTCAGATATCCTCTCTGACTTCAAAGTGTTCGGGACTTGGGCGTCAAAACGCGATGCCTCCGTACCTTCTCTAGGCGAGAATTTAAAGGCAAAAATGCCGTCATATCCGAGACTTTTCAGGGCCTCCACGGTCAACCTGTGGTCATCATCTCTTTCCCCGGGAAATCCAGTTATTATATCAGTCGTTATTGAAATACCCGCGACACCGTCTCTTAGCTTATCGATCTTCCGACGGTATTCGTCATATGAATATCCTCGGTTCATTAGTCCTAGTATCCTCGTGGAACCAGACTGGAGCGGCAGGTGGAAATGCTCACAGACCTTATCAAGGCTGCTAATGGCCTCAATAAGTGAATCGGAGAGATCCCGGGGGTGAGACGTCACGAACCTGATCCTCTCTATCCCGTGTATATCATTTACACCGCGCAGCAGTTCCTCAAAGCTGACATCACTCCTATAAGAATTAACGTTCTGGCCCAAGAGTGTGACCTCTTTGTACCCTTCTCTGGCAAGCTCCGTTATCTCCCTTAGAATGTTCGCCAAGGGCCTGCTCCTTTCACGTCCACGCGTGTATGGCACGATGCAGTAACTGCAGAAATTATTGCAGCCGTACATTATCGATACCCACGCCCTGCCCCCCGATTTTCTCGATACTGGAAGATCCATCTCCGCGATTAGCGGATTTTCATCATTGGCGACACGAGCTACACCACCAAGCAGTTCCCCAAGCAAATGGATGTTCTGAGGCCCGAATACGAAATCGACATAAGGGGCTCGCCGAAGAATCTCGTTTGCCTTTTGCTGGGCGATACAACCAGCCACAGCAATCCTCAGATTAGGATTTTTCTTTTTAAGTGCCTTTATCCTACCAAGCCTGCTGAAGAATTTCTGTTCGGCCTTATGCCGAATACTGCACGTATTTAAGATAATAAGGTCCGTGTCTCTAGGGCTGCCTGCAGCACAATACCCCTCTCGGCCCAAGATCCCCGAGATCTTTTCAGAGTCATGCACGTTCATCTGGCAACCAAAGGTTTCTATAAAAAAGTTCTTCCGTGACATCTTTAAAAAATACCATTATTTCTTTCAGACAAGCAAGATACTAAAAGAAAAGGTGAAAGTGTCCGGCTGGAAATGCAGTAGGCAAAGTTACTTCCTATTTGAAGAATGCGAGCCCGCCAGAAGATATGCTGAAACGATATGTCCCTATATAGGGCCTTGAGAGCCAGACATCGTTACCTGCGGAGAAAAGAATGCTATCCCGATTTCTCCTTCACTGGCAGTTCTACCACATTTGACCCCTCGCGGTTCATCGAAGTCCGTCCAACAAGCATCCCCCCCTCAGCCACTACCAGTTTTAATGTGCTGATGTCCCCAATGATCTGTCCCTTCGATCTGATTTCCAGTATCTCGCGAGCATTCATATTGCCTTCTATTCTGCCTCCTACAATCACTCCTCTTGCAGAGACATCCCCCTTTATGTTCGCCTTTTCTCCGAGAACTAGCCAGTCCGCTTCAATATTACCCTCAACTGTTCCGTCTATGCGGATGGTCCCCTTTGATCTGATATCACCCTTAAAATGACTATTTGTTCCGACGAACGACTCCAGTTTTTCTGTGTTCTTCGAAAACATGATCAGGTCCTCCCTTCAAGGTAAGGCATCGGGTTGGTATGCTTTCCATCCTTCCAAATCTCATAATGAGAGTGAGGCCCCGTGCTTGAGCCCGTGGATCCGGAATAGGCAATTATATCCCCCCTCTTCACGTACTGCCCGACCTTCACCAGTATTCTTTGGTTGTGGGCATAGAATGTTGAATATCCGAAACCATGCTCCAGTGCCACCAAGTTCCCGCTCCCTCCGCTCCAGCCTGAGAAACTCACTACACCGTCCGCAGTGGCCCTGACAGGAGTGCCCGGACTTACGGAGATGTCCACACCCGAATGGAAATCGTATCCTCCGTGCACAGGGTTTTCTCTCTTTCCATATGCAGAGGTTATTCTACCTTCAACAGGCCAGCCTTTCGGCGTCGCGAGATAAATGTCTTTCTGCTCGCTCAGATATTGCTTTATCTCCTTCACCCTCTCCAACGCACCGCTGATCTGACCTTTTAACGCTACCATGTCGATCGAACCCCTGTCCGTGGTCGGTACGCTTTCGAGTACCTTTTCCCTAGTACCGAGTGAAAAGAGATGCCTGAATTCTGATTCTGCCCTTCTCAAGCCATCGATGGTTGAGTTCATTTCTAGGAATTGTCCCGAGTAAAAATTCAGCTTCTCCTCCATCTGACGGTACTGAAAGGCATCCACTGCCATGGATACCACATATAGTGACCCCATAAGCCACATGGCAACAGATATAATTATTCCAATGGAAGGGACTTTAAGACTAAGAGATTTGGAATTACTGTGGGGTATTAACATAATTGTGATCGGAGTGAAAGACTTTCGCAAAAATTTCCTGACCCTACTCATACCTTACCTCCTTGTTCCCTTTTACCATTTTGCCTACAACAAATGAATCGTAACCTGAATCTTTCAAAAGACGGACCGTAAAGTCGGAAGCCTCTTCCGGTACGATCATTATGCATCCAATGCCCATATTGAATGCTCGGTCCATTTCATTCTTCGGCACGTTTCCTCTCTTCTCGATGAACCCGAAGACAGGAGGAACGGGCCATGATCCTTTCCTTATCAGGGCCCCCACGCCTGCGGGGAGCACCCGGGGAAGATTGCCCGGTATCCCACCGCCGGTAATATGGGCAATGCCCTTTAAGCGAACTTTTCCTTTCAGCGCTTTGAATGCCTTCACATATATGCGCGTGGGCTTAAGGAGTTCATCGCCCAACGATGCACCGAAGTCCGGTACATAATCGGATACATCCATCTTTCCGACTTCAAATAAGACTTTTCTTGCCAAGGAGTAGCCGTTACTGTGAAGGCCTGTCGAAACAAGACCGACCAAACTGTCCCCTACCTCGACCATAGAGCCGTCGATAATCTCCGACCTTTCTACAACACCCACTGCAAAACCGGAAAGGTCATATTCACCATCCTTATAGAACCCGGGCATTTCAGCGGTCTCACCACCGATAAGAGCGCACCCTGCATCCTTGCATCCTTCAACAATGCCCTCAATGACAAGGACGGCTTTCTCCGGCGACAGCCTGCCAGTGGCGAAATAGTCGAGAAAGAAGAGAGGCTCGGCACCGCTCGTCAGAATATCATTCACGCACATCGCAACGAGGTCGATACCAACTGAGTTGTGCCTGTCTGCCATGAAAGCCACCCTAAGCTTGGTTCCGACACCATCGGTCCCGCTCACCAGAACAGGTTCTCTGTGCTTTGTTAAGTCCAGCCTGAATAGTGCACCGAAAGAGCCTATATCTGCTAGGACCTCCGGTCTGAAGGTCTTCCTCACAAGAGGAGAAATCATCTTCACAAATCTTTCGCCCGCATCAATGTCGACGCCAGCTTTGCTGTAAGTGATCTCTTCCATAAATTATCCAATATCCCCCCTACCCCATTTTAGAAAAAAAAGAGGATAATCCTGCTATCCCTTTCCGGGGCAAAGTACCTCAGGGTTTTCCAGGGGGTTTAAGAATACTGATATTTTGCATAAAGGGTCGTGAAAGTGCAAGGGGATTTTGTCAACTGGATTGCGTTGACATTGGGAAAAATGTTAGACTTTGTAAATCCACGAGACCAAAGGAGATTTTTGATGCCGGCAAACAGTATTCCTGTTGGTTTAACCTTCGATGATGTATTGCTTATGCCTTCCAAGTCGGACATTCTGCCGACAGCAGTTGACCTTGGCACACAGTTGACGAGGTCAATAAGAATCAACATACCTCTCCTCAGTTCTGCAATGGACACGGTAACCGAGGCCTCTCTAGCCATCGCAATTGCAAGGGAAGGCGGTATCGGTATAGTCCACAGAGCCATGTCGCCACAAAGGCAGGCGACTGAAGTGGACAAGGTCAAGAAATCTGAGAGCGGGATGATCATTGATCCCATCACAATCAGGCCTGAAGCACCTATCGCAGAAGCCCTCAAACTCATGGAGAAATACAGAATATCTGGGGTGCCCGTAACCGTGAACGGGAAGCTGATCGGAATCCTGACAAACAGGGACCTGAGGTTCGAGACTAAGCTCACAAAAAAGGTCTCGGAAATAATGACTAAGGAAAAGCTTATTACAGCGCCTGTGGGCACTAACATCGATGAGGCTAAGAAGTTATTGCACCAGTACAAGATAGAAAAGCTCCCGATTGTAGACAGGAATCTCAACCTGAGGGGTCTCATCACGATCAAGGACATAGAGAAGCGCAGGAAGTACCCCAATGCCTGTAAGGACTCTGTAGGTAGGCTACGGGTAGGCGCGGCTGTAGGAGTCGGAGAAGAAGCGCTTTACCGCGGAGACTTATTAGCAAAGTCGGGTGCTGACGTAATAGTGATTGACACGGCACACGGACATACCAAATCGGTCATCGAGACGATCAGAAAACTTAGAAAAAAGGTAGACATGGACATTATCGCGGGGAACGTGGCGACTGTGGAAGGGACAGCTGACCTTATCAGAGCAGGAGCGGATGCGATAAAAGTGGGGATAGGACCGGGTTCCATTTGTACCACTAGAATCGTAGCTGGCGCTGGTGTTCCGCAAATCACGGCCATAATGAACTGCCACACTGTGGCGCGCAAGAACAGGATCCCGCTCATCGCCGATGGCGGGATCAAATACTCTGGCGACATAATTAAGGCGCTCGCCGCAGGCTCACATTCGGTCATGGTAGGAAGCCTGTTTGCGGGAACCGACGAATCCCCCGGTGAGACCGTGTTATACCAAGGTAGAAGCTATAAGGTTTACAGGGGCATGGGCTCTCTTGGGGCGATGGAACAGGGTGCAAGGGATCGCTATATGCAGGAAGGGGTCGAGGCCAAAAAGCTAGTGCCAGAAGGGGTCGAAGGCAGGGTGCCGTATAAGGGCCCTCTCTCCCAGAGTGTGCACCAGCTCATGGGAGGCTTGCGCTCGGGCATGGGCTATTGCGGATGCAGGAACCTCGATGAACTCAGGAAAAGGGCAAGATTTATTAGGATCACGAGTGCGGGCCTGAGGGAAAGTCACGTCCACGATGTGATCATTACGAAAGAAGCCCCTAATTACAGGATAGAACAATAGAACAGTTCAAAAATACCTCAATAACACACACTTGAAACATGGCAAACAGTAACAGAATTCTCGTCCTTGATTTCGGTTCCCAGTATACACAGCTCATTGCAAGAAGGATACGGGAGAGCAAGGTATATTCGGAGATCCTACCCTTTAACGCTCCGATGGGGAAGATAAGGTCCTTTGATCCGAAGGGCATCATCCTCTCGGGTGGCCCTTCGAGCGTGTACGAGGATAGCGCCCCGCTCCCTGACAAAGAGATATTCGGAATCGGGGTGCCTATACTCGGAATCTGTTATGGTATGCAGCTTATGGCCCATATGCTGGGAGGCAGGGTCGCAAAGGCCCGGAAGAGGGAATACGGGATGGCAAAACTGATCATCGATGATAGTACTGACCTCCTGACGGGCATCCGTTCCGGAAATGTGGTATGGATGAGCCACGGCGATAGAATCGAGAAGCTGCCCAAGGGTTTCGTAGCAATTGCACATACTTCAAACTCTCCGATCGCCGCCATGGCGGAAAGGGGGAACCGCTTGTACGCGCTTCAGTTCCATCCTGAAGTGGCTCACACAGTGAACGGCAACCGGATAATCAGGAACTTTATCGGCTTATGCGGATGCCGCCACACGTGGACCATGAAATCTTTCATCGAGACGGCAAAAAAAGATATCAGGGAAAAGAGTGACGGTAGGCGCGTCGTCTGCGGTATAAGCGGCGGAGTGGATTCCTCGGTCACGGCGGTTCTCGTTCATGAAGCTATCAGGGACGCTCTCACCTGCATCTTTGTGGATAATGGTCTTTTGCGGCAAGGTGAGGCGAAGAAGGTCGAAGAAACACTGCGCAGGTCTTTCCATATGAAGATACACTGCGTGGATGCCGCGCCCCGATTTCTCGCAAAGCTCAAAGGAGTGGTCGACCCTGAGAGGAAAAGAAAGATTATCGGCAACGAGTTCATACACGTATTCGAGGAAGAAGCAATGAAGATTAGGAACGTGGGGTTTCTAGCACAGGGCACTCTTTACCCTGATGTCATCGAAAGCACCTCTTTTAAGGGGCCATCGGCCACGATCAAGAGCCACCATAACGTAGGCGGACTCCTCAAGAAGATGAAACTGAAACTCATCGAGCCTTTAAGAGAACTTTTTAAAGATGAGGTCCGCCTACTGGGAAAAGAACTGGGCATGCCGGATGAGATAATCCATCGTCACCCCTTCCCTGGCCCCGGTCTAGCCATCAGGTGTATCGGCGACATTACGGAAGAAAGACTTGGCACTTTAAGAAAGGCAGACGCAATCGTGCTTGAAGAGATAAAGGCGGCCGGTCTGTATCACAGACTCTGGCAGGCGTTTGCAGTGCTTCTTCCCGTTAAGAGCGTCGGTGTCATGGGAGACAGCAGGACCTATGATAATGTGATAGCAGTGAGAGGTGTCGAGAGCGTGGACGGAATGACAGCCGATTGGGCAAAGATACCTTACGAAACGATGGGAAGGATCTCAAACAGAATAATTAACGAGGTTAAGGGAGTGAACAGAGTCGTCTTCGATATCACGTCCAAGCCACCCGGTACCATTGAGTGGGAATGATCTAGCGGATAACTCATAACTGATGAGCGTACTTATCAGCTACGGGCTGCGAGCAGTGAACTGATTTATGGATATAAAGGCATATCTGAGAGAGAGAAGAGGGCTTGTCGACTCTTTTCTAAGGTCGTATTTTGATGACTCCGTTATCCCTGCATCCCTTGGCGAAACCATGGCCTATTCCGTGTTTGCAGGGGGTAAGAGGGTGAGGCCTCTCTTGGCCATCGCTTCATATGAAGCATGCGGCGGCAAGACAGGAGATATAATTCCCTATGCTTCTGCCCTCGAGCTCATTCATACCTATTCCCTCATTCATGACGACCTTCCAGCGATGGACGATGACGATCTTAGGCGCGGCAAGCCCACAAGCCATAAGGTTTTTGGCGAGGGCATGGCGATCCTTGCCGGAGACGCTCTTTCGACAGAGGCATTCTACCTTTTGAGCAATACTTATCCCCCTTCGAATGTCAGGGTACGCGATGTGCTCAGGGTCATCCGTGAAGTAGCTCTGGCGGCTGGCGCCCATGGAATGGTTGGAGGGCAGGTACAGGACATACTCTCAGAGGGCAGGGAAATGGATGAGGAGGACCTAGCCTTCATCCATGCTCACAAGACGGGCGCGCTTATCACGGTCTCGGTGAGAATGGGCGCAATACTCGGCAAGGCTGGCAAGAGGAAGATCAAGGCACTTACAGTGTTCGGAGAGAATATCGGTCTCGCCTTTCAAATTATCGATGACCTCCTTGACGTAAGAGGAGACTCCTCTAATCTCGGCAAACCTACAGGTTCGGACAAGAAAAACAGGAAGCTGACCTATCCCGGACTTTACGGTATAGACAGCTCTATGAAAAAGGCTGAAGATCTTCTACAAACAGCGATCAGTGCACTCGCACCCTTCTCAGCTGGGGCCGACCCGTTAAGAGAGCTCGCACGCTATATCCTGAGCAGAAAGAACTAGAGGAGGACGATGTGCATATAAAAGATATACAATCACCGAACGATCTGAAAAAGGTTGCGAGGAACAAGCTCCCCGCACTGGCAGAACAACTTAGAGAACTGATAATAGCACAGGTCTCCTCGGGCGGCGGACACCTTGCGTCAAACCTCGGCGTGATCGAACTTACCATAGCACTTCATTATGTGTTCGACTCCCCGAAGGATAAAATCATCTGGGACGTGGGGCATCAGTCTTACTCCCACAAGCTTCTCACAGGAAGATACAATGAGTTCTCGACACTGAGGAAGTACAAAGGGCTCTCAGGATTTCCTAGAATGGACGAAAGTCCGCATGACGCATTCGGAACCGGTCACAGCTCCACTTCGATATCCGCTGCTGTTGGTATGATCGAGGCGAGAGACAAGAAAGGCGAGCGCTTCAAAGTAGTACCTGTGATCGGCGATGGCGCGATGACCTCAGGGCTTGCCTTTGAGGGATTGAACCATGCAGGCCAGCTTAAGAAAGACATAATCGTTATACTGAACGATAACGAGATGTCGATATCAAAGAATGTCGGCGCCCTCTCCGCTTATCTCAGCAGGATACTCTCGGGGGAAACCTATCAGAGATTTAAGAAGGAGACCCGCTCCTTTATCGAGCACATTCCGAAAGTTGGAGAGTCTGTATCGAAGATTGCCCAGCGTGCGGAAGACTCCCTAAAGGGATTCTTTTTGCCGGGTATGCTTTTCAGGGAACTGGGATACAACTACGTAGGGCCGGTGGACGGACACGATATTGATGCGCTCATAGATACCCTTTCCAATGCAAAGGGCTCGGAGGAACCTGTCCTGGTCCATGTCATCACAAAGAAGGGTAGAGGATATGAATTTTCCGAAAGGGATCCATCGGTGTTTCACGGCGTCGGCCCGTTTGACTTGGATACCGGTGAGGTGGTCTCGGATAAGTCCGTCCCCCCATACAGCGAGGTCTTCGGAAAGGCACTCACAGAGCTGGCAAAGAAGGACATACGTGTCGTGGCAATCTCTGCTGCTATGCGAGAAGGCACCGGTCTTGATATTTTTGCAGAAAGATTTCCGGAAAGGTTCTACGATGTAGGCATTGCCGAACCGCATGCCGTGACCTTTGCCGCAGGCCTTGCTAGCCAGGGCCTCAGGCCTGTCGTGGCTGTTTACTCAACTTTCCTCCAGAGGGCATATGACGAAATCGTTCATGACGTATGCCTCCAGAACCTCCCGGTCGTCTTTGCCATCGATAGGGCAGGCATTGTGGGAGAAGACGGCGCAACGCATCAGGGACTTTTCGATATCTCCTATCTGAGGCACATTCCGAACCTGGCCATCATGGCCCCGAGCGACGGAACAGAGTTAAAGAAGATGCTCCGC
The DNA here is from genome assembly GCA_964576045.1 of uncultured Nitrospiraceae bacterium. Taxonomy (GTDB): domain Bacteria; phylum Nitrospirota; class Thermodesulfovibrionia; order Thermodesulfovibrionales; family UBA9159; genus CAZNTS01. The sequence goes on from CAZNTS010000235.1 coordinate 9,542, forward strand.
CTCGCGCTCCAGCACGACGGGCCTTCAGCGATAAGGTATCCGCGCGGAAAGGTCGGGCTCGCCCCGGAATTTCTCGGGCAAGAGACCGAGTTGCGGATGGGCAAAGGTGAGATAATCGTGGATGGCGACGACATTGTGATCATCGCAATCGGCAATACTGTCCGCCCTGCTCTAAAAGCCGCGGAGCTGCTCCGGAAGGAAGGAATAAACGCATGCGTGGTGAACGCACGGTTCATCAAACCTCTTGACGAGGGCCTCCTCCTCTCCGTATCTGACAGGGCAAAGAAGGTGATCACTGTGGAGGAGAACTTGCTTGCGGGCGGTTTTGGGTCCTCTGTCCTTGAATGTCTTGCTAAGGCTGATTTGACTCACGTCTCGGTGCGAAGGATCGGCATTGGGGATGAGTTCGTGGAGCACGGCTCGCAGGCCCTGCTGAGGAAAAAGTACGGTCTAGACGAAGAGGGCATCTACCGGGCTTGCAAGGCTCACTTGTCGGCACTACCCCTTGATCATCTATAGTCTCAGCC
>CAZNTS010000236.1:0-3169 GCA_964576045.1 uncultured Nitrospiraceae bacterium
TCGCGACGATCGCTCCTAACTTTTGTGATGCCTTAATTATTGCGTCATCCACTGTCTCGGTCGGAGCCAGCGTGACCTCAACCACTCTGCATCTTGAGGCAAGCTGAAGGGCAAGCGATGCCTCTGCCGCTCCTTCGCCCCCACGCGCCGAGATCTGTGTAAGTTCGCTCTTAACGGCGGATGGGACGACCAAGTCAACTTTCTTCTGGAGGAGGTACTCAAGCTCTTGAAATATGTCGAGGTTGAATTGGAAGGGGATCATCAGGAAATTCGAGTCTAGGACAACTTTGACGGGCATGACTAAGCCTTCAGAGTTCCGAACCCTATGAGTCTCCAACTGTCAGCTATTCTGCGGCTAATGGCGATTTTAGCGCCGGGGTCCGCACAAACGGGTTTCCGAAGCCCAATGTCGACGATCTGCTCGCGAGCAGAGGTCACCAGCCCTGATGTTACAGTTGTACCGATGTTCAGGACGAGGGCTTCGTTGCTTCGTATTTTTTCCACGGGTATTGCTTCATCCGTTCCGACAACGTTATCGAACAGCTTGACTTCAAGCGTTATCTTACCCAGAGTCGGAGGAAGCGTGTCGACCTTACCCACAACGCTGCCGACTAGACCGTCTGACTTAGTCAAGGACGGATCGAGGTCGGTTCCGAGGCCGACTAAGCCACCACTCTTTGCCTCGGTCACTGCGCCCTTGCTAACGCTCAGACTTCTCACCGTCGTCAGGAGCCTCTCATATTTCGTCTTCCCGCCTTCCTGCACAGGAATGCCTGGTCTGATTTCAATTTCGTCGCCAACTCGGAAGGTCCCCTCCACGATGGATCCGCCGATAACTCCGCCCACCAAGCCATCAATATCGGTTCCCGGTTTGTTCACTTCGAAGGAGCGTAGGACAAACATGCGAGGGGGTGCGTTCAGGTCTCGCTTTGGAGTTGGAATCTTGTCCTGTATCTCTCTAAGGAGAATGTCGATGTTCGTTCCGTGTTGCGCCGATACTGGAACAATAGGTGCTCCGTCCGCTATCGTTCCCTTAACGAAGGTTCGAATCTCCTTGTAATTCTCAAGAGCCCTTTGCTTCGTCACCACATCTATCTTGTTTTGAACTATTACAAGATTCTTGATTCCTACGCTCTCTGCCGCCAGTAGGTGCTCTCGATCCTGCGCTTGGGGACATTTCGCGCTACTAGCGAGAACGAATAATGCTCCGTCCATCAGCGCGGACCCTGAAAGCATTGTGACCATAAGGCTGTGATGACCGGGACAATCGACGAAACTCACGCCGCGTTCAAGCTTTGCCTCAGACCCACATACGGGGCAGATCGGTTTTGTTGTATAGTTCCCCGGCGGCCGGCACTTAGGGCACTTGTAGATGAACGCGTCGGCGTACCCAATCCGGATCGTAATTCCACGCCGCAGTTCTTCGGAATGACGGGCCGTCCACACGCCAGTCAACGCCTGAACGAGTGTACTCTTCCCATTGTCTACGTGCCCAAGCGTCCCGATGTTCACTTCAGGTTGTATAACCTGCTCGTCTTTCCTCTCAGACTTGAGAACCGCTTGGGCCATAACGTGAATCATCCATTTTTGCTGAGTGCAATCGAATGGTTCAATATATGTGTAAGGGTAGTTTCACTGTTCTCCCGCGTCCCCAACATTGGTAGGCAAACTCTGAATCTCCCTGATTTCAGATGGTCCGTAGAAGGAGTCAAACGATTCCGCGTGCCCCCGCCAGCGTGGTCGCAAGTTTAATTAGATGTCCCAGACCAATCGAACGCGGCGGAGAAATTGGGTGACCATCTTTGCTTATGCACTTGCGCTTCTGCCTCTGACTAAACGTTGTTACGTGGTCCCGCAACTTCTTCATCTAGCCGGTTTCTGACATGGTCCTGAAAATATACAATACGAGAACACGAACGGTTGAAGAGTTCAAAGCGGAGCGAAGCAACAGAGTGTACATGTTTGTCTGTGGCCCAACTGTGTACGACCATAGTCATATCGGCCATGCGCGGACGTACCTTGCCTACGACATAATTGCAAGGTACATTCGGGCGAAGGGCTACAGCCTATTCTATCTCATGAACATCACAGACATCGAGGACAAAATTATCGATAGGGCAAACAAGACGGGCCAAGATCCAATTCGTATGGCGGATGCATTCACACGTGAATTCATGCGAGATTTAGAGGCTCTCGGCATAACAAGCGTCAACCTGTACGCCAAGGCTTCTGAACATATCCCTGAAATCATTGCGCAGGTCGCTACTTTAGTGAGGAAAGGTTTCGCGTATCAAGTTGATGGTGACGTTTACTACGACGTCTCCAAGTTCACAGATTACGGAAAGCTTTCTGGACAACGTGTGGATGAACTAAGTACGCATCGAATCGATCCTGACCCAAGGAAGAAGAACCCTGCCGATTTTGCCTTGTGGAAGGCCCAGAAGCCAGGGGAACCGTATTGGGAAAGCCCTTGGGGAAAGGGAAGACCCGGATGGCATATAGAGGATACAGCGATCACTACGACCTATTTCGGCCCAACCTACGACATCCACGGCGGCGGCTTAGACTTGGTTTTTCCACACCACGAGGCTGAGATCGCCCAAGCGGAAGCCGCAACCGGCGTCAAACCCCTTGTCAGATACTGGGTGCACGGAGGCCTCCTGATGATAAGCGGGGAAAGGATGGGCCACTCCATGGGAAACTTCGTTACCATTGCGGAACTACTTCAGCGGCATGACGCAGAAGCGTTGCGACTATACTACGCCATGCGCCACTATCGAACCCAACTCAATTTCGACGAAGAAAAGATCACCGAAGCCGAGGAGGTCTTAGATAAGCTCAGGTCCACCTACAACCAATTTGCCGAATTAATGAATTCAAAAAGCCTCGCCGCCGAAGAAAGCCTTGCGACGGAAGTGGACACAATCTCCCAGAAAGCCGTCGAGGAGTTTGATGCCGCAATGGATGATGACTTCAACACTCCGCGAGCCCTCGCAGCGCTAATCGCATATTCGAAAGAGATCGGATCCTATGCAGGCAGGCCGGTAGGGAAACTGTCCATTGAAAGGGTCATAAAGACTTTCGATTACTTCGGAGGAGTCTTCGGCATCTTACGTTCCGGAGCAGCCCCGGGATCAGACATTGTTGGAAAGCTGCTGGAAATTATCTT
>CAZNTS010000237.1:0-4376 GCA_964576045.1 uncultured Nitrospiraceae bacterium
TCACGAGCTGCAGCGTCTTTGGATAATCGAAGCAACACGCCACAACGTGCTACCACTAGACGACAGAGTCGCAGAGAGAGTCATGGCTAAGCTTGCAGGTCGTCCCGAGGTCATCAGCGGAAACCAGCAGCTCCTCTTCCCGGGCATCGCTTACTTTGGTGGGGACAATGCCACTATCAACACTATGAACAAGTCGTGGCAGTGTACCGCAAGCATCGAAGTAGCTACAGCAACTAAGCTCCCCCGCCTTGCTCCAGGGGTTAAAGGAGTGATTATCGCTCAGGGCGGCAACTTCGGCGGATGGGCCCTATATGCATATCAGGGGAAGCTGAAGTATGTCTACAACTTCCTCGGCGTGCAGACCTTCATGGTGGAAGCATCCGAGACCTTGCCGGAGGGTAAACATCAGGTGCGTATGGAGTTCAAGTACGACGGCGGCGGCCTCGGAAAAGGTGGCATGGCTACATTATACGTTGACGGAAAACAGGTGGGTCAAGGACGCATCGAGCACACTCATCCATTCATCTTTTCCGCTGATTCCGTGACAGAGGTCGGGAATAAGACCGGGGCGCCGATCTGCAAGGACTTCGGCGTGAAAGGAAACGAGTTCACTGGCAAAGTACGGTGGGTTCAGATCGACATCGGCTCTGACAGCCACGACCACCTGCTCACCCCAGAAGAACGATACCACGTCCACATGTCCATACAGTGATGAGATTCCTCTCATCACTTCTCCATCTTTTCGAACCTAGTTTCTGAAGGTTGCCGCTGTAACTTCGTTAAATTTCTTTTTTCCAGACAATGGGCTAAGCTTACCATGTTCGTCGCTCTTTACGTTGATAAACGATGTCAGGTACTGGCGGTTAGGGGCGGTAGGTTACTTTCACAACCATTTCCTAGATATCGTCTCGCTGCTCAATCTCTATGTCGACTGGGAACACGCCAACCTTGGCCCTCAACCAAGCCACTGCCCCATTCAGACCCTGAGTGATTATCTGGCGCTCCGCGAGTCCCTTGAACTCTATCGTCCTCTTAGCGTCTCTAGGTGTCTCGCGCTCTTTTCTTGAGAGAAGCTCCGAAGGAACAACTGAAGCTTCGTTATTGGGAAAGGTCGAGAGAGCGGCCATACACACCGTCTGTGTCCATTCAGGGGTCGTCTACGTGGAAATGGACAAAGATTTGGAGAAGAGGTTCAGGATTAAGGTAGCCGAGAAGTTTGGAGGCCAGAAGGGAGCTACGAAGAAGGCCATAGAGGAAGCGGTTAAACTGTGGTTGAAGGGTTGAACGCATTAACGCATAGGGTCATTCCAATGTTTCTTTAGACACTAGCGCCCATGATCAGGTGAGGAGCTTTCGTTGGGAGAGAGTAAACCGAACGTTGTTTTCATCCTAGTTGATAACGTAGGTTGGGGCGACTGGGGAGTTTATGGTGGCACGACATCTACCCCTAGGATTGATGCGTTAGCGCGGCAAGGGATTCGGTTCAATAACTATAATGTCGAAGGGCAATGTACTCCAACACGTTCCGCTATTCTTACAGGACGACAATCGGTTCGTTCAGGGACATTTACAGTTCCATTGAACCCTAAGATGCCGTATGGGTTGTGTCCTTGGGAGTATACGATGGCTAAGCTCTTCTCAGATTCTGGATACGCGACCGCATTGTACGGTAAGTGGCATCTCGGAGCTGAGGAAGGACGATTGCCCACTAACCAAGGGTTCGACGAGTGGTGGGGATACAAGGATTCCATGGATGAAGCGGGTTGGACATCATACGGGTTCTATCGGGACCTTGTCAAGCAGACCGGAACACCGACGCCTAAGGTTTGGGAGGGGAGGAAGGGCAGCCTGTCTACGCCAGTGCGTGAGCTTGACCTGCAGGTCCGACCTCTCATGGATGAATTAATTGTTCAAAAAGCTGCGAATTACATTCGAAACAACGCGACAGCAGGTAAGCCCTTCTTCATTTACGTGGCTCTCAGTCATGTTCATCCGCCTGAGAAGGCTCACCCTGATTTCGACCAGAAGTCGCCTGATCGATGGGGCCTATACGCCGACCTCATTGCTGAAATGGATTACCGAGTTGGACAGATTCTTGATGCAATCGACAAGGCAGGGTTAGCCGAGGATACTATCGTGGTGCTGAGCAGTGACAACGGTACGGGAGGAATCCCCGCTGTGCCAGGTGGGTCCAGCGGACCATGGCGAGGGTACTTCTCGAATCCGCCATACGAGGGAAGCATGAGAGTACCCGCAATAATCCGCTGGCCGAACAAAATCCCCGCTGGAGTCGTAACAGAGGAGATGTTCGCTGCGCATGACTGGATGCCTACGTTGACGGGGCTAATTGGCGAGTCTAATCGGATGCCTAAGGACAGGCCTATCGATGGCATTGACGCATCAGCCTTCATGCTTGGAAAGAGCAAGACGACAAGCCGCACGTACTATCTGTTCTTTGGACCGGACGGCGAACCTATGTCTGTCAAGTGGCGCAATGTCAAAATGATTCTTCGCTACGCTGAAGGCTTCGACAAACCAATCCTTAAACCCTACTTTCCGCTAATCTTTGACCTTTCGAGTGACCCGCACGAAGACAACAACCTATTCGTCACCAAGATGGATTGCGGTTGGATGGTGGGACCGGTGTTCAAGGTTATGTACGAGTTCATGGAGAGCGTCGAACTATATCCGAACATTAAACCGGGAGAAGACTTCAAAGGCTACGTGAAACAAGACTGATAGTTTATTGAATGCTGCCTGGTTCCTCCAAGTGAAATCGATGTCCTCAGAGAACCGCATGTATCCGAAATAGCACTTGATGAGGCATGTCCCGCCTTTGAAGAGGAAGTTGTCGGAAAAGAACTCGTCCCGCGATAGGTCTGTCAGCACCTCATGGAGCACAATGTCCTTCTCGACCAAATCTATTCTCTTGATGTTGAGAACCCTTGCCACTTCGTTGACGAAATCCGCTCTCACTCTTCCACTCCCGCCGCAATCTCCGCCACTGTCCTCGGATACATTCTTGCATACTCTCTCAACTTCACCTTGGTCACATCCTTCGCCCAGCCGCCCACGTCACCCGCAATCTTCTCTTCCGGGATCCCGTTGTATCTCCATATGTAGATGAAGTCGAGAATCGTCTTTTCTGGGTCTGAATACTTGACTCCGTTCTCCCCCTTCTTAATGCCGAAGTCAAGCAACAAGGGGGACAACCTTGAGAACTTGAACTTGTAGCCTGCGATCGTGAAAGGGTTCGCGCGAAACAGCTTGTCGCTAATCACGTCTTCTACGGCAAACGTCTCGTGCGTCATGTTGTTTAGCTTGAGCGCAGTGTGTAGCCCGAAATACCAGTTTCTTACTTTCTTTAGTTCCAATCCTTTGGCCACGAGTTCAAGAGAGGTGTACTTGTTCCTGCCGAGCTTCAGCTCATCTGGCGATTTGACATAGAAGATGCCTCTGAATATCCTGACAAGATAGCCCCTCATTCCGAAGTATCTGACCACAATGCCATAGTCAAGCTTCATCGACTTGCAGTAGGTCTCCAATTCCTCCGCTGTCAGGAATCCCTTTCCATCGAGCTGCATCTTCTTCAGCAGGGCTGACATTGTCATTTATATCATAACCTCACATAAAATATGATATTATGATATATATCATAAGGTAACTTAAAGCTTCATGTCGTTCTCACTCTCGCGCCTCGTCTTTAGCGTATCCCCTTGATTTTGGTCCAGACGGCACATCGGATCAAAACCCGATAATATCATCACGGAAACGGATCCGCAGCAACCCTCATCCAAAAACGACGACGGAATCGATCATCGCACCGAACTAAGCCCATTTGAAGAAACGAACGAAAAAGCAACTCTATAATGCTTTAATGCATGTCGAGCCGGGCTTTCTCTCCCTAGTTGCGGTCCGGAGGAATTTGTAGGAATGGAGGTCAACCGAGCCAGAGTCGAAGCGGTCTTAGTACGGGAAGGGCGTGAGTTTTCGAAGACACACCGGCGTTCCAGGAAGCTGTTTGAGCGCGCGCGAAAATCGATGGTTGGGGGCGTGCCGATGAATTGGATGGTTGAATGGCCGGGACCATTCCCGATCTTCGCTAGAAACGCGAAGGGTTCGAAGGTCACGGACGTGGATGGGCATAGGTATGTGGATTTTTGTCTCGGTGACACGGGCGCAATGTTTGGGCACGGGCCGGAGGCGACGGTGCGGGCGGCGACGGCACAGCTCCGCCGTGGTATCACTACAATGCTTCCCACCGAGGACGCAATCTGGGTTGGAGAGGACCTCGCTCGACGTTTCGGGTTACCATATTGGCAGGTGGCGATGACGGCGACGGACGCTAACCGTTTCGCCCTACGGATGGCGAGGGA
>CAZNTS010000238.1:0-5561 GCA_964576045.1 uncultured Nitrospiraceae bacterium
ATCCTACAGCGAATACCTGCCTTTTCACAAACGCGTCTTAAGCGCACCTGGGAGAACGAACCTCACACGATCTTCAATGCGTCCCTTCTTGACCGTTACTGAGTGTCCTCGTGATTTCCTGCTGGAAGTCAAGCCTTGAAACAATGTAAAGCCCTCTATCCTTATCCGTTGCAGTCGGTGTCACAATGGAGCTCTTGCCAGAGACAAGATCATTGAAAACAAATGTGATCTCCGCCCTGCTGACGTCCTCGTTGCAGGCCCCGTGGAGTATGATGCCCACAACGTTCTTGCCAATCTGATATTCTTTGTCGTCGAGAAGGATTTCCACGCTGTATACAGAGGGCGCGGTAATGCCGAAAAGGGTATTCTGAAAGTGTTTTGTGAAAAGAGTCTTGTCTTACCCCTTCAGCTAGTCTTTGTGTGTAGTGCTCTATGGATTGCCGGAAAGCAGGATCAAGGCCATAACCATTCCAATCATACCATAAAGTATAAAAGCCTTCATCTTTCTCTCCTTTCATATTGCCTTTAATAAGGTGTAATCCACACCCGTGAAGAAGGATGGCTCGCGTCAAAGGAGGACTGCCACTGAAGAGATGTCCAGATAGGCGAGTTACTTTGTTCCAACGCTGGGGAAGAGGAGAGTGACTGTAGTGCCTGCGCCTTTTATGCTATCGATATTGATCGTTCCTCCCTCCTCCTCTATGATCTTCTTAGCTATCGAAAGGCCGAGGCCCGCACCTCGTGGTGATACCTTGGTCGTGAAAAATGGTTCGAAGACCTTCCCGAGCTTTACAGCGGCTATGCCTTCGCCGGTGTCCTGAATCCTGACCCGGACACCGGGTAAACTGTTTACTATTCCCCGATCAGTCACAACAGACAGTGTACCACCGCCAGGCATCGCATCGACCGCATTTGCAATTAGGCACTCGATCGCCTCTCGGACTTGTTCACGGTCTATGCGAACGATAACGTCTTCCCGATACTCCTTATAAACACTAATAGACTGCTGTCGGCACCTCTCTCCCCACGACTCCAGCGCCCCGTCGAGGATTCCCTGGATACTATGTTCTTCCAGTAGGGGGCTCCTCGAGCGTGAAAATGCAAGGATACCTTTGAGAAGGCTTTCGAGTCTACTGACCTCCGATATGACATAGGCAGTGTATTCCTTTTCTCTTTCACTGTCCGCTATCTTGTGAAGCCTTCTCGCGAAACCACCAATAGAGGTCAAAGGATTCCTGATCTCGTCCGCAACATTAGCTGCAATTCTTCCGAGAGCGGAAAGTTTCTCGGCCTGGGCGAGTTGTTCTTGAAGTCGCTGCTTATCTTCTTCTGCTTTTTTCCGCTCCGTTATATCCCTGACCGCGCCAACAGCCAACCTCCCGTCTTCGGTTTCGAGCGGGCTCAGGCTAATGTCTGCCGGGAATTCGGCACCGTCCTTTCTCAAGCCGTAGATCATGAGGTCCATACCCATTGGCCGCACCCGGGGCTGCTCAAAATACTTCGACACATTTCCGCCATGACGGATGCGATAACGCTCCGGTATAAGGATGTCAAGGTCGCTGCCGATCAACTCTTCTTCTGTATAGCCGAAAAGGCTCCCAAGTTGTGCGTTTATGCGAACGATCTTCGCCTCCTTGTTCACAAAGATCATTGCATCAGGCGCAGACTGGATGAGCTGCTCATATCTTTTCTGGACGCTCCGGACATCTAGACGACACTCTTCAAGTTCGAGAAACTTAAGGCGCATCTCTCTCAGAGCCTTCTCGAACTCCTCACGTGTCTTATAAGATAAGGTTCCTTCCACTATGTTTTTCATGTTCTTATTTTGACATGAGTAGTGAGCAGAATCAAACAGTAACCGCCAATAAACGCTCTATTTATATAATCTCTGAGGTATTCAAGAAATAAATATAGTGCAAAAAGCCGATCATGGAATCCACAGCATCCCACAGTATCTGTTTAGTAAGAAATAAGGTTGTGCTCCGCATTCCAAACAAAATCAATAGGTTAGAGATTCCCCTAATTCAACATTTTGGTAATTTTAAAAGACAACTTTATTTCTTCTCCGGCATTTCACCGTTTTGGCTGGCTACTTGAGAACTCCAGACCTCTACCAACATGCGTCCAAGTCTAATTATCGCTGGCTATTCCATTTTTGCCATCCGTAAAGAATTTCTTTCAAATTGACTATCCCTGCGCCGAGAGCGCAGGGCGTTTAGCCAATTTGATGCCGCATGCGGCACCAGAAATTCTCAATACAAAGTAAGCGGAACGATTCATCCCTGTGCCAAGAGCAACAGGGAGTTCTCGTGATTCATCAATTAAATGGGTATACTCCCCGAATCTACTAGTGGAAAACAGCTTCATGAAATACTCACCCAGATGCACGTCCTATATCACATGACTCTGATACAGGACTTATAACCTAAGCTTTCACAAGGCAATGAATACTATAACTCGCTCTTTCTTAACCAAATCAAGGAATGGGGCCACCTAAAATTACAGCTTGACAGTTACATTTATCCATGATACAAGGTAATCAAAGGCAGATTATCGATGTTTAAAGTAGACTGCGCAATTACTAAACCACACTCCCTCCAGACGATAATACGAAATCGAGCACGCCAAAGTTTTTCCTTCGACCAATCTGCCATCTTCTTTAAAATGAGAGAAACTCTGTTCTTTCACGCTGTTTAATTAAGAATGACTAGCAAAAGAATGACGGGCAGATCCAAACACGAACTAGGACGGCTGGCCTCCTTCCCACAGCTCAATCCACATCCAGTCATCGAAGTGGACTATTCGGGTAATATCATCTTCTCTAATCCAGCGGTAGAAAAAGTCTTAGAAGATCTTAAGTTGGATAAAAGAGATATCACCGTTTTTCTGCCATCTGATTTTAATGTCATATTGAGAGATGCCCAGAAAGAACAAAAAATGTCTTGTTATCGTGAAGTCATGATAAAAGATCGGACATTTGGAGAGGCTATTTCTCTTGCTCCTGAATTTAAGGCCGTACGCATTTACGCTCAGGATATCACTGAGCGCAAGTATGCAGAAGACAGGTTGAGGCTGTTTTTCACAGCTGTTGAGGATGCCCCAGACGGTGTCCAGATAGTGGATCTCAGCGGCAGGATCATCTATTCCAACAAGGCTGTTCAAAAGATATACGGATTTTCTCCAGAAGAGTATCTCGGCAGACATGTTAGCGAAATGAATGCTGATCCTGAATTTGCAGGAAAGGTTATACTGCCTGCCATAAGGGAAACTGGCGAATGGTCGGGTGAACTTATAGTCAAGCACAAATGTGGAAGTGTATTCCCCATAAGGCTGACGACGTCATTAATCAAAGACGATAAAGGAGAGCCAGTAGCAATGGTGGGCATTATCAGGGATATCACTGAGCGAAAACGTTCTGAGGAGACGCTCAGGGAGTTAAATGCAAGGCTGCACACTTTAATACACGAAATCCCTGATGTGGTCTTTTTTACGGACACCACTGGACGATATCTTCTTGCCAATAAGGCGACAGAGGAATTCATGGGATTAAGGCAACAGGAATTGATCGGCAGGACAAATGAAGACCTGTTACCTCAAAATCTGTTCGAATCATGCAAACAAAGCGACAACGAGGTACTGAAGAACCTCAAGCCTGTTCATGTTGAAGAACATTATTTTGGAGACAAGGGAGAGAAATATTTTGATACGATCAAAGCCCCTGTTTTTGATAATCTCAATAATGTTGTAGGCATAGTTGCCATTTGTCGCGACATTACCGAACGCAAAATGGCTGAAGAAGAGCGTGAGAAACTTATTCTGGGACTACAAGATGCCCTCGCCCATGTCAAAACTTTGAAGGGCTTACTGCCTATCTGCGCCTGGTGCAAGAAGATACGCGACGATAAGGGGTATTGGACGAAAGTCGAAACCTATATTAGGGAACATTCTGATGTGTCGTTTACCCACGGAATATGTCCAGAATGCTTGAAGAAGGAGAGTCCTGAAACTTATGACGAAGTCTTTGGAACTGGTACCTAACATAAAGAAAAAGATAAAATTTGACCTCACTGCGCTATTGAAAGCTTTCTGGTAAGTATTAACATTGATGGCTTCTGGAAATTAACGATTCGTTGGTGACAGCATCATGAATGGCGTGCTTAAAAGGGGATAACACGCCACGAAGAGAGGATGGGATCTCTGTGCGACAATCCTTCTATATCCACACCTCTCAGCTTTGTCATAATTGTTCTCAGTTGAACCAGAATTATAGCGATGGAAGAGGCGTGAGCATTCCTTTCCGGGATGCGATAGAGCATGGAGCATTAATGGATTTGAAACGAGCACCTGTAGAGGAGTGCGATAATGCGACGTTAGCCCATACACAGGTGAGCCAGATCCAGCTATCCGCCCTTCGGTCTTCCGTACAGAGGTGCTCGTGTTGAGTTCTTACCTAGCTGCCTTGATCTTGTTCTATTTCCATGCCACAAGAGGGAAAGACGAATAGCTATTTGTTCTTCTGAAATCGACATCTATCAAGTCAGATCTTATTATGCGGTGCATTCTGAAACAGAAAGGACACTTTTCCATACTTGCCATCATCTTTTCATATCTCTTAATCTGAACAATGTTCCGCCTTTTTAAAGCTGCATATCAGGCGACCCCCATTACTGATGATTACGATATAATGCCTGGTCTTTTCCCTTATCGTGACATCATGAAACTCAAACATATGTTCGTATATAAGTCTTTCCATCCTCCGTCTGTGAACCACTTTTTTCTTAGGTCGCCAGACGATGACGGGCAAACGAATTTATCATTGAGACTAACCAGATATTGCTATAAGATATAAATATATTTGGCTTATGAAAATGACACATAAGAAACGTAACATTGCCCTTAGCTCTGTGATTGCCAGCTTTTTGCTGACTGTTATGAAGCTGGTGGTAGGAGTTGTCACCGGCAGCATCGGCATTATCTCGGAAGCAGCGCATTCAGGTCTCGACTTCGGAGCAGTTTCACTGACCTACGCCGCTGTAAAGGTTAGCGACAAGCCTGCCGACAGGGAACATCAGTATGGCCATGCCAAGGTGGAAAGCATAGCTGCTCTGATGGAGACCTGCGTTTTGATCCTCACCAGTGGATGGATTATCTATGAGGCCGTCCACAGATTGTTGTCTAAAACATCTGAAGTGAGAGTGGTTTGGTACTCGGCGCTTGTCCTTGTCATTTCTATCGCTGTAGATTTCTCTAGATCGAGGGCGCTGAAGAAGGTAGCAATGGAAACCAAGAGCCAGGCATTGGAGGCAGATGCCCTTCATTTCAACTCGGATATGCTCAGTTCTGCTATGGTACTGACAGGTCTTGCCCTTGTTGCGGCCGGCATGGTATGGGCCGATGCAGTAGCGGGAATCGTGGTTGCTCTGTTGATCGCCCATGCAGCATTAAGTCTCGGTAGGAAGACAGTCGATATACTGATAGATGCCGCTCCTGCAGGTATTAATGACCAGATTGCCTCGATAACAAGGTCGGATGATGGTGTAATTAAGCTAGAAAAAATCAGA
>CAZNTS010000239.1:0-2646 GCA_964576045.1 uncultured Nitrospiraceae bacterium
ATCCCTAAGGGAGGCAGCGCCACTCTTAGGTGATCCTTTCTTGAGTAATGTACTTAAGCAACTGATCCTCGGCCCAAGGGCGTATTGATTGTGATCGTGACAGTTTTGTCAAACAAGATGGTGCCAGTGATGAAGAGAACGTTAGGAAGACCACGTTACTATGATATGTATCATTGAAGGGCATTAACGCCCGGGTTAAGCTGAAGAAAAGAAGTGAGGAGGCATTATGGAAGTGATAGATCTGCGGAAACTCATCAAGTTCTATCCCGACAGGATATCCAGGGAAATGCTTTCGGACAAGCCAGAGATGCGCATAGCCCTTATGTGCTTGGAGGCGGGCCAGAAGCTGGAACCCCATAAGGCGCCGCTGCGGCTTCTCATGTATTGCGTTCAGGGCAAAGGTACATTTATAATAGGTGACGAAAAGGTAGAGGCTGACGAGAAAACCTGTATCCTTTGCGATCCCATGGTTCCTCACGGATTTATGGCGGACAAGGGGGAAAGGCTCGTGGTTATGGCGGTGGTCACGCCTGTCGAATAATATATGTGAAGGAGGAGAGAAGATGGTCCCTGTTGTTGACATGGATTTGTGCATCGGATGCGGCTCGTGTGTCGAGATCTGTCCCGAGGTGTTCGAGCTGAGGGATGACAAGGCATGGGTTATTGGAGCTGACAAATGCAGCACGTGTGATTGTCAGAATGCAGCAGACACTTGTCCCGTTGAAGCGATAAAGTTCGAGTAATTTTCCCCCTGGGAAGTCGGACAAGGGCGCAGGGAAATTTGTCCCCGCGCTCTTGTCTATTATGCGCACTAATAGAATCATTGTTTTTCAGAACGTGAATATCCTTGGAGGACCTGGTGGAATGAAAAGAAGTGTGGCTGCATTTATCCTCCTGTCGTGGACGCTTGTTGCCTGTCAGGGGGCGTTCTCAACGCCCATCAGGAAGATCGTCGACAATCCCAGGGACTATGCTAGTAAGACAGTTACCGTGTCAGGCGAGGTCAAAGAAGTCTTCGGGTTCTTCTTTATGAAATATTTTGTACTGAACGACGGCACAGGCGAGATGACGGTCGTTACGAAAAAGCCCCTGCCGGCCAAGGGGACAAAAGTTCTGGTGAAGGGTAAGGTGAACGAACTATTCACATTGGGCGATACAGCGACCCTCGTCATTGTCGAAGAGGACGACTCGAAACCGAAGATCGAGCAGTAAGTGTCTAACAGTGCGTCTGCAATCACTCAAAATTCTCGAGCTACTACACATCTACTGCTCTTTCTCGACGTATAGCCACATTATTATATAATGTGTATACACGTGGCAGGGAGGAATCATACTGACTCCAGCGAACAAAAAGGCCAAGCATTTCAGGCTAGATGAATCAGTGATTAAAAACGTTCATAAGATTCTCGGCTCGAAAACCGGCACCGAAACAATCGAGACCGCCAGCAAGTACAGGTTCGAAGGCATTGATTGAAATCGATGGCTGTTTTTGATACTTCCTTCGGCTGTAAACATTTCAGAAAAAAACCCGGTGAGAAGAGGTAATAATGAATCTTGACAATATCCGCGAGCGCCTCAAAAAATTCGCAGAAGAGCGGGATTGGGACCAATTCCATAGTCCAAAGAATCTTTCGATGGGTTTGGCTGCTGAGGCTGCGGAACTCCTCGAGATATTCCAGTGGTTGACTGAAGAACAGTCGGAGGATGTCGTTAAGAATGAAAAGGAGATGGCGTTGGTTCGGGAAGAGATCGCGGACGTCTTCATTTATCTTGTGCGCCTTGCCGACAAGCTCGAAGTCGACATCGAAAGGTCGCTGTGGGAAAAGATCGAGCTGAACGAAAAGAAATATCCCGGCCGTCTCTCAAAAGGTAACGCCACAAAATATAACAGACGATGATTTTCTAGTGTAGCAGGTGGGCAGAGCAGCAGAAGAGACTGTTCACAGTTCTACTTTACTTTCGAGAAGACCAAATCATATCACTTCATCGATGAGAGTCCTGCCGGTCAGTAGAAACAAATTCAAGAGTATGCTAAACTCATTAACATGAAACTTTTTTTGTCCGCATGTGTGCCTTCCCTCGTCGTTTCCTCTGTTTTTCTTTCATGTGCTCCCGTTGTCAGTAGGGACCTGATGGATGAGGGTACCAGAAATGTACACTTGTCCGAGGTGGCCAAGAACCCTGATCTTTACAAAGGGAAGCTCTTTATCTTGGGGGGGGTCATTGTGAGCACTAGGGCGACTACGGAAGGGTCACTGATCGAGGCTTTTTATGTGCCTGTTGATTCCGACGGCTACCTCACAGGTAGTGCCGGCCAGAAATACTTTGCCATTTTTCCGAAGAATAGCGGTGCGCTCGACCCGCGGGCTTACCGTGGTGGGAAGAGGATAACGGTTGCCGCAGAGTTCGTTGAGATGCGTGAGGATACACTGACGAAGTCAGGACAGCCGGATCCCTTCTTCGTAATAAAGCAGATTTACCTGTGGGAGGGTCGGCCCACTGATTATCGTTATCCCCCCGGATTCTATTGGAGATACGGCCCTGCCTGGTGGGAGTAAGGGCCTCTCTGCCCTGTTTCTATAAGGATATCGCGCGTTACATCGGACAGATCAGCCTTCCGAGCCTCTCGGAAAGGCGGATGTTCTC
>CAZNTS010000240.1:0-10776 GCA_964576045.1 uncultured Nitrospiraceae bacterium
TAGGGGTCTTCCCCCCCGAGAGAGCAACGCTAAAGAACGCCTTCTTCCCTATCGCGTCGGATAAAATCTCTCTCCAACTCTCGGCCGTGAACTGCCACATCTTGTCGGTATTCTTAAAGAGCCGGTATTCCGCCTTTCCTCTGCTCATTCTGTAAGCCAGCAGCGTTCGTCCTGCTGCAGAAGAAGGCCTGATTCAACAGGGCCCCATGAGCCAGCACGGTAGTTAGGAAAATCACGGGGAGGCCTGCTCTCCCATCGGGCGATGAGTGGGTCCAGGACTTCCCACATCGCTTCCACGGCATCCAGTCTTACAAATAGGGTCTGGTCCCCCTTTATGCAGTCGATGAGCAGCCTTTCATAAGGGGGGTGAGTCTTTGTCTTGAATGCGTCATGATAATTGAAGCGCATGTCTACTGGATAGATCTTGTTAGCCTCATGCGGATATTTGACGCCGAAACGGATGGATATCTCTTCTTTTGGCTGTATCGAGAGGGTTAGAACATTGGGTTCAAGAACGTCGCAGGTCCTTCCAAAAAGTTTCAGAGGTGGCTGCTTGAACTGTATGCAGATATCTGTAACATGTCTGGCGAGACGTTTTCCTGACCGGACGTAAAAAGGGACGCCTGCCCAACGCCAGTTAGCGATGAAGAATTTTCCGGCGAAAAACGTCGGAGCCGGAGAACTGGGTGCCACATCCTCTTCTTCCCTGTATCCCGGAACTCTTGTGCCTTGGACGGTTCCGGGCCCATACTGGCCGCGTACGGCGAACCTGTCGATATACTCATCGTCCATGGGCAGAATCGCACGGATAACCTTAACCTTTTCGTCTCTGACAAGGTCTGCATCAAACCCGATTGGCGGTTCCATGGCTACCAGGGCTATGAGTTGCATGACGTGGTTCTGGATGATATCCCTCACCACGCCGGTCTTTTCATAAAAAGCGCCCCTTTGCTCGATGCCGATATCTTCAGCTGTCGTTATCTGCACATTGTCCACGTACCTGCTGTTCCAGAGACGTTCGAATATTGCGTTAGAAAAGCGCAGGAAAATGATGTTCTGTACCGTTTCCTTGCCGAGGTAATGGTCAATACGGTAGATTTGCTTTTCATCGAACGCATCTGTCAGGATCCTGTTTAACGCCACCGCAGAAGAGAAATCGTTCCCAAAGGGCTTCTCCACGATGATCTTCGCGGTGAATTTCCCTTTTGACAGTCCGTGTTCTTTCAGTTTGGGGACGACCACCGGAGTAGTCTGCGGAGGTACCGCCATATAATAAATCACGTTCCTTGCGTATTTTTCGGTCTGTGTCGTGATATCAGACAGTTTTTTGAAAAGCCTCTTGTAGGAATCGTCGGCCTCGTATTCCGCTGAAAGGAAAAAAACTCGTGCGCTGAACTCGTCCCACCTCAGTTCATCGAAGGGCTCTTCACTGAACTTCTTGACCGAATCTTTAATCATTTCCCTGTATTGTTCATCACTTATCCGGTGCCTGCCGAACCCAAGGATCGAGAATCCCGCGGGCAACTGGTCCTCCATGTAAAGGTGGAAAAGGGTTGGCAGGAGTTTCCGCCTGCTCAGATCGCCCGAGCCTCCGAAAATGACCATAGTGAAAGGATCGACCTTATAAGTCTTGAGAGGTATATCGCAGGTCTGGAGGTACTTGCTGAAAGAAGTGCCGGTGTCATTGTTCCAGCTCATTTCTTGCCTACCGTTGTCTTCACTGTGTGTCCGCCGAACTGTTTTCTTAGTGCGGCTATCACTTTTGCACTGAAAGAGGTTTCCTGGCGGGAACGCAGCCTCTGAATGAGTGAAAGGGTTATCACCGGGGCCGGTACATTTCCCTCTATGGCCTCGGCCACTGTCCATCTTCCTTCGCCGGTGTCAGCAACATACCCGTCTACGGAAGCGAGGGTAGGGTCCTGACTGAAGATGGTTGCTGAAAGCTCAAGTAGCCACGACCGCACTACGCTCCCGTGATTCCACAGTTCCGCAATCTTTCGCAGATCGAGGCCGAAATTTTTTTTGGCGTGCATTATCTCGAAGCCTTCAGCATATGCCTCAAGAAGCCCATACTCTATTCCGTTGTGGACCATCTTTACGAAATGCCCTGCTCCGGAAGGACCGATATGGGCGTAACCGTTTTCCGAAGCGAGGTCTTTGAATGCAGGCTCTGCTTTCATGAAGGCCTCCTCATCCCCTCCGATCATAAGACAATAGCCCTCGGAGAGTCCCCAAATGCCGCCGCTCGTCCCAGCATCAAGAAGGTAAATACCCTTCGACGTGAGGCGCCTGGCGTGTGCCATCGAATCTTTATAAAAGGAATTACCCCCGTCCACAAGGATATCACCTTCTTCCAGGAAAGGGATCAGAGTATCGATGACGTCACTCGTTACTTGTCCAGCCGGCACCATAAGCCAAACAACGCGCGGGGATTTCAGCGCCTCTGCCAGCTCTTTCAGGGAGCTGACCGTCAGGGCTCCGCTCCTTTCTGCTTCTGCCCGGGCATCTTTACTGGTGTCGAATCCCACTATTGAATGGCCTCGTGACAAGAGGCGCTTCACCATATTGCCACCCATCTTCCCCAGTCCCACAAAACCTATTGTCATTTCTTGCCTCCATGCGGTGTTCTCATGACAGCTCCTTAGAGAAAATAGTGTCCCGTCTCTTTGCGATCTCTTCCAGCAGTGAGAAATAAGAGTCTGAGAATGATTTGACCCCTTCCCTTTCGAGCTGCTCGGTTACTGGTCCCATGTCCATGCCAAGGGACTTCAGTTCTTTGAAAAGGTTGTGGGCTTCCTCAAGGCCGTCTTCAATAGAGATCCTGACGCTTCCGTGTTCTTCAAATGCCTTCATCGTTGTTTCAGGCATTGTGTTTATCGTATCAGGTGCAATCAAATCTTCAATATACTTAACGTCGCGATACGCCGGGTTTTTGGTGCTTGTGCTCGCCCAAAGAAGGTGCTGGGCGTTTGCACCCTTTTCCCTGAGTGAAAGGAAGCGGGGACTTGAGAAGATCTTCTTATATTCCTGATACGCGATCTTCGAGTTAGCCACCGCGGCTCTGCCGGAGAGATTTGTGATCTTCTCCTTTTCAGCAGAGGAGGCAGAGGCCAAACGGGCTTGAAGGAGTTTGTCCACGAGGGTATCGACCCTGCTAACAAAGAAACTAGCCACAGAGAAGATATCGTTTACTGGTGCTCCTCTTTCGATCCTTTGCTCTATCCCCCGGAGATAGGCCTCTGCAACTTCCTTGTAACGCTCGACGGAAAAAAGGAGAGTGATGTTTATGTTTAGTCCTTCTGCAGTGAGTTGTTCTATCGCGGGAAGCCCCTGCGCGGTGGCGGGGACCTTTACGAAAACATTTTTTCTGTTGACAGTCGAGAAAAGCCTGCGGGCCTCACGAAGAGTTCCTCTGGTGTCGTATGCAAGGTCCGGAGAGACTTCTATGCTTACATACCCACTTGTGCATTGCGTATCCCCGAATGCTTTTTGGAGCAGGTCTGCCGCGTCCCTTACATCCTCAATCGCCAGACCGAGGAAGAGTTCCTTTGAGTCCATAATGCCACTTTTCAACATGTTCTTCAGGGAAGCGTCATATAAGGAACTGCCTGAAATCGCCTTCTGAAATATGGTGGGATTAGATGTCACACCGACTATGCCCTCATCTTCCACCATCTGTTTCAGCCTTCCGTAAAGGATGAGGTCACGGCTCAGATTGTCGAGCCACACACACTGGCCTATATCATGAAGCTGCAATAACCGATTTTTACCCATCTCTTTCCCTCCTTGCTGCTGTGTCAAAGTCCAGAGAAGCGTGTCCGGGCATTTACTAAAAGACTAGCAGATTAGATCCGGGTTGTTAAGTGCCTACGTGCATGAGCAAATCCTCTTGACTCTCCCGACGGACATGGTAATATTCATACATATACAAAGAGGCGCAAGATCGGGAGCACTGGCGTCGTAGCTGGAAATTCGAATATGCTGTGCCCTCTTTGAGGGAGCAGGGGAGATAAGGAGGAGCTCTGTGATGAATGAACCGCGTCATGAGGCGATAGATCCGGCGAGTCCCGAACGCCGGAGATTCCTTGTACTTGTCATCGGCGTCCTCGCATCGCTCAACGCCCTGATAATGGGCATCCCCTTTGTAAGAAGTCTTTTTGGCGCAGCACGGAAGAGAAAGGCGAAATGGTCAAAGGTGGGCAAGATCAACTCGCTTCCCGAGAACGGACCCGTAGAACTTAAGTTCCGATTACTGACCGAGGACGCATACCACTACGAGGAGGCGCTTTATTCGGTATGGGTCATCAAGTATGCTACTGACAAGGTGACGGTCTTTTCGCCTATCTGTCCTCATCTCGGCTGCCACTTTATATGGGACCCCAAGATCAGCAGGTTCGCATGTCCATGCCACGCCAGCGTTTACTCGATAGACGGCAAGGTTCTTTATGGGCCAGCCCCAAGGTCCCTTGATACCCTGCCCGCGAAGATAGAGAATGGCACGCTCTATGTTCAGTGGGAAAGATTCAAGCCGAGCACACCCGAAAAAATTGCCGTATAGGAGGCCTTGATGTTAGCAAGGATCAGAGAATGGATAGAAACGAGATGGCCCCTTTCTCCATTGGTCCGTCTCGCCATAGAGGAAGAGATCCCGGGCGGCGCCAAGTTCGCCTATTCCCTCGGAAGCGCTGTCTTCATCGTCTTTGCACTACAGGCGGTCAGCGGCATTATGCAGCTTTTTTTCTATGTTCCTACCACCGATCATGCATATAACAGTTTGAGTTATCTCAGAACCAGGGTGCCTTTCGGATGGCTGATCCACGGCCTTCACTACTGGGGCGCGCAGCTTATGATAATTCTGGTTCTGCTTCATATAGCACGTGTCTTTTTGTGGGGAGCATACAAGAAACCCCGCGAACTGACGTGGCTTGCGGGCTTTGCACTTTTCCTAATCACGATGGGGTTTAGTTTTACCGGCGGCCCCCTGCATTGGGACCAGCGCGGATACTGGGTGGGCGAGGTTAGCACGAGTATCGCCGGGACTGTTCCCATCGTAGGTGACTTTACCAAGCGCCTCCTCCGGGGGGGCGAAGAGATGGGGCAATTGGCGCTTTCGAGACTGTTCACCGTGCATACGGCGGTTCTTCCCGCTGTGCTCCTGATCCTGTTCGGAATTCATATAACAGCCATGCGCCGGTTTGGAAGTGTCGGACCATGGGTTGAAGAAAAGAGGAAGCCGGGTGGGCCATTTTGGCCCAACCAGGTTTTCAAGGATGCCATTACAGGGACCACGGTCTCTCTGCTCCTCATTGCTCTTGCAGTATTTCTTCCGCCCGGTTACTCCGGCATGGCAGATTCACTGGATGTCTCTTACATTCCGAAGCCGGAATGGAACTTCCTTTTCCTCTATCAGTCACTTAAGTATTTCCCGGGACATCTTGAACCCGTTGGCACTGTGGGGATTCCGACGGTCCTAGCTCTGATCTTCATACTGCTTCCTTTCCTGGACCGCAATCCGGAGCGGAACCCGCTCAAACGTCCTTTTGTCATGCTGTGCGCCGTTATTCTGGCGGTGGTTGTCGTGGCGGTAAGTGTTGTCGGCTATATGAGCCCGGGATTCGCCCGCGCTCCGGCTGAGGCAGTCGGGAGCAGCTCAACAACAGGATTGGCTCCAGCAGTAGTTATCGGGAATGCCATGATGGCGAGGAGCAGTGAAGCAGCCGGACCCTTGTCCGGAGATGCGGTGTCGGCCTCTCCTCAATCCACTTTTTCCAATCTGCGCCATTCATCTCCTGAATCAGGGCAGGGTGAACCCGGCTTGGCTGCCCACATCGTCGGCAGTGCAGAGCGCGGTGCAGAGCTTTTCAGAAAAAACTGCTCTCCCTGCCATGGTCCCGAAGGCGTGACTAAGGTCCCGAACCAAGGGTCCGCAGAAGGCAAGGTGCCTGACCTTAATCCAATTGACCGTGAGCTCTTCAGCACTGACGCTCAGACTTTTGCCGAGAAGATCGATCCGTTCATTCAGCATGGTTCTGTCCCTCCGGGATCACACCCAGCGATCCGGATGCCTGTCTTCGGCGACAACAATACACTGACCCAGCAGGAGATCGCAAACCTCGAAGCACATATTCTTCATCTGAATGGAGTGGACCGCGCCCAGATTGTGGAGCCCGGAATGCGACCCCGCAGTTTTTTTCTGCTGGCAGTCGTCGTCTACGCAGTGATCATTCTTATCCTTGGCGGACTCTGGAACAAGAGGTCCCGGCTGAAAGAGTGATCGCACGAGCACGCAACCACCTGTTTCTGGACTCAAAAAAAATGAAAAGAGGAGGATAGGCCTTGGAGGCCCAGACAGCTCAGTCAATCGAGTTATGGCCATTGGCCGCTTATGCAGCTGCAACACTTCTTATCGTGGCCGGGATGATAGGGCTTTCGTATATTCTTGGTCAGAGGCATATGGGGCAAGCCACAGGCGAGCCTTATGAATCAGGCGTCGCCTCAACCGGTTCCGCGCACGTCCGTTTTGACGTAAAGTTCTATCTTGTCGCCATGTTCTTCGTGATCTTCGACCTAGAGGCGATATTCATCTTCGCTTGGGCAGTCGCGCTAAGGGAATCTGGCTGGGCTGGCTATATCGAGATCAGCTGTTTCATCGTTATCCTGATGGGCGCTTTTGTATATCTCTGGCGCAACGGCGCTCTGGACTGGGGTTCTGCCGGACAACGCGTGGTAAGGAAGAGGGGTTATCGGACATGAAGCGGTCACCTATTGGATCGAGAGACATATCCAGCGCGAAGCGCGAAGTCTCCATGGAGGACGCGGTAAGCCGCGGTGTTCTTCTCACTCAACTCCAGGACATTGCGGCATGGGGCAGGAAGAACTCTATCTGGCCCTTCAACTTTGGCCTTTCATGTTGTTTCGTAGAGATGGCTACCAGCATCACCAGCAAGTACGATATTGCACGTTTCGGCTCCGAAGTGCTACGGGGCACTCCGCGTGAAGCGGACCTGATGGTTATTGCAGGAACAGTGTTCATAAAGATGGCACCGGTAATTAAGAGGCTCTATGAACAGATGATGGAGCCTCGATGGGTGATCTCCATGGGGTCATGTGCGAATTCGGGAGGGATGTATGATATCTACAGCGTGGTGCAGGGAGTGGACAGGTTTCTTCCAGTAGACGTGTATATACCAGGGTGTCCTCCCAGACCGGATGCCTTCGTCGAGGGACTAATTCTTCTCCAGAGATTGGTTGGCAGTGAAAAGCGGCCGCTGAGCTGGGTGGTAGGTTCACAGGGCACAATCCGGCCCGAGAGACCTTCCATGCGGGACATCAAGAGGGCTGAGAGAGAGTGTGTCACAGCGCTCTCATCCCCGGACGAGGTCTGAATTACTGTATGGATGGGACCTTGAATATCGCGGAAGAACTTCAGACCGTCTTTGGTGCAGGCACGTTCAGCATTCAAGAGACGCACGACAGCATCCCGACCCTGTGGGCGGCGAAGGAAAAGCTTCACGAAGTCCTGACGTATCTTAAGACGGGGACCAGCAAACCTTACCGGACGCTGTATGACCTGACAGCCATTGATGAGCGCGTTCGCTCACACCGAGTGGGACAGCCGGACAGTGACTTTACCGTGGTCTACCATCTTCTCTCCTACGAGCGTAATGAAGATGTGCGCATCAAGGTGCCCCTGAAAGGAGACCGACCTTCCATACCAACTGCTACCTGCGTCTGGCCTTCTGCCGACTGGTACGAGCGCGAGGTCTGGGACATGTTCGGCATTATCTTTGAAGGGCATCCGCATCTCAAGCGTATTCTTATGCCTCCGACGTGGCACGGCCATCCGCTTAGGAAGGAACATCCGGCAAGGGCAACTGAAATGCTCCCGTTCGGGCTGCCAGAGGAAAAGGAGGAGCTGGAGCAAAGGGCACTGCAGTTTCATCCTGAGCACTGGGATATGCAAAAAAGTCATGAGGATACAGACTTCCTGTTCCTCAACCTTGGACCTCAGCATCCGGGCACTCACGGTCTCCTACGCGTCATACTCGAGCTTGACGGGGAGGAAATCGTAAATGCGGTGATTGATATCGGCTATCACCACAGGGGAGCAGAAAAAATGGGTGAGAGGCAGTCATGGCATACCTATCTACCCTACACAGACCGTATCGATTACATGGGGGGCGTGATGAACAATTTCCCCTATGTCCTCGCTGTCGAAAAGCTGGCCGGGATAAAGGTGCCCGAAAGGGCCAGTGTGATACGTATCATGATGGCGGAATTTTTTCGTATCGTCAGCCATCTCGTATGGTACGGCACCTTTGCGCAAGACGTGGGAGCGCTTTCCCCGGTGTTCTACACATTTACCGACAGAGAAAGGGCCTTTTCGGTCATTGAGGCGATCTGTGGGGGCAGAATGCATCCCGAGTGGTTCCGTATAGGCGGAGTTGCTCAGGACCTTCCGAAGGGATGGGACCGACTGGTGCGGGATTTTCTGAACTATCTTCCCCGCAGACTGAAAGAGTACGACAGGCTTGTAATGCAGAACCGCATCTTTAAGGCCCGTACCAAGGGCATCGGAAGTTATTCCCTGGACGAAGCGATAGAGTGGGGAGTGACCGGTCCGGGTCTACGAGCCTGCGGTTTTGAGTGGGATTTTCGCAAGAAACGACCGTACGGGGGATACGAACAGTTTAAATTTGACGTACCTACCGCACACAACGGCGACTGTTATGACAGGGGGCTCGTTCGAATTGAGGAGATGCGACAGAGCCTCCGCATCATCGAACAGTGCATGGAGAACATGCCTACAGGCCCGTATAAGTCAGGCCATCCCATTACGACACCGCCTCTTAAGGATAAGACGATGTATGACATCGAGACGTTGATAACCCATTTTCTGAATGTAAGTTGGGGACCGGTGGTTCCGCCGGGTGAGGCAATGTGCAGTGTGGAGGCAACAAAGGGCAACAACGGATATTATCTCATTAGCGACGGGAGCACCGTACCATACCGCGTGCGTATCCGCACTCCTTCCTTTGCGCACATGCAGCTGGTCCCTCTGATCAGCAGGGGCTTTATGGTCCCTGATCTGCTGGCGATACTGGGGAGCATCGATTACGTGCTGGCGGACATCGACAGGTGAAAAGAAAAAACGCGAGTAAAAGAAAGAGTAAATCCGGAAGCAGAGACCAGGCACCTTCTCTCCCCGGACCTCTGACCAAACCTTTATTTGAGTGAGGAGAGATGCTAACCGAGGACGAGAGACGCGAGATCGCAAATGAAATCCGGCAGCACGAACACAAGCAGTCCGCTGCACTGGAAGTCCTGAAGATCATCCAGAGGCACCGGGGCTGGGTATCGGACGATATGCTTGAAATAGCCGGGACTCTCGGGATGACACACGAGGAACTGGACGCATTGGCCACATTTTACAGCCTTATCTACAGAAAACCTGTAGGGGAAAATGTGGTCTTGGTATGCGATTCAGTCAGCTGCTGGGTAACAGGATACGAGAGGATACTTGCTCACCTTTCTTTGCGGCTTGGGACAGGTTTGAACGGGACAACTGCCGACGGCAGGTTCACCCTGCTACCTGTGGCCTGCCTCGGGGCATGCGATCGTGCGCCTGCCATGATGATCGGTGAGACGCTCTATACGGACCTCACCCCCGAGAGGATCGACGAGATCCTAAAAAAGTACAGGTAGGAGAAGTGATGGGAAAGCCCCTCACCGGGAATATGAGAACCGACGGGCAACCGCTGACGCTTAAGGAATATGAGAGCACGGGCGGTTACGTGGCGGCGCGCACGGCATTTCAGATGCCTCCAGCTGATATCGTTGCAACGGTGAGGAGATCGAATTTGCGGGGTCGCGGGGGAGCCGGATTTCCCACCGGCATGAAATGGAGCTTTATGCCCCCGGTTGTGGCTGAAGCGCGACCGAGATATCTTGTATGCAATGCCGACGAGATGGAGCCCGGGACGTTCAAGGACCGTTTCCTGCTCGGAGGGAATCCCCATCAGTTAATCGAAGGGATAATCGTGAGCGGGTATGCGCTCCAAGTGGATATCGCCTATATATTTTTAAGATGGGAATACCGCCAGATTGCATCACATCTTGAAGTGGCAATTTCCGAAGCCTACGCCAGCGGTCTGCTCGGGAAAAATATCCTCGGGTCGGACTATTCAATGGAACTCCGGCTCCATACGAGCGCGGGTCGCTATATTTGTGGCGAAGAGACAGCGCTCATGAACGCACTGGAAGGAAAACGGGCAATTCCCCGGGCAAAGCCGCCCCATCCTCAGGTATGCGGTCTCTGGGGAAAGCCGACTATCATCAACAATACGGAAACGCTCTGCAATATACCCCATATAATCGGTAATGGGGTGGAGTGGTACAAGGCTATGAGCCACACCGATGAGGGCGGAACGAAGATATACGGGGTGAGTGGCAAGGTGAAGAGACCGGGGGCGTGGGAGCTTCCGATGGGCACTACCATTCGGGAGCTTCTTGAAGAGTATGCGGATGGCATGAAAGACGGCCATAAATTCAGGGGGGTCCTACCAGGGGGGGCCTCGACAGATTTTCTTGTGGAGGAACATTTGGATGTGAAAATGGATTTCGAATCGGTGCCGAAGGCCGGGAGCAGGATGGGCACAGGGACAATGATCATTCTTGATGACCGAACCTGCCCGGTTGGAATGGTGCTAAATCTCGAGCGGTTCTTTGCGAGGGAATCCTGCGGCTGGTGTACTCCCTGCCGTGAAGGGCTTCCAT
>CAZNTS010000241.1:0-5822 GCA_964576045.1 uncultured Nitrospiraceae bacterium
GCTGAGTTCAATAGTCACTTAAGGGAAGCTGTATAACAATCAGCTTCTTATTTTATACAAAACCGGTGGCAATTTTCATGGTTCAAATAAACAGGACCGGTTTGACGAAAGCATACGATACATCGGAGCGCCACATCATAGTCCGAAGGCGTGTGGGTTTCGGTAAACTGTGGAAGCCATCTACATGCAATATTCTGATTGCCTGTTCTTCGTCCTTGGAGAAGGATGCTAACAGGCACAGCAAAATGGCACAAAAGGTACGCACCGCGAATTCGTTTACTGCATTATTCTCCTTCATGATGATGCAGCTACCAGCGGCCTCATAATTGGATACGGATCGAGAATAGCATACGTCATCTGAGTACGGCCGGTGCGCGAGATTGCGATAGGATACATCGGGAGTTCTGCAGTAGTTAACTGAAAAAGTGGGATGTCCGATTAGTCCTGGTTGATTCGCCGTTCTATACGCTTTATAAGTGTTTTCAATATCATGTCTTAACGAAGGAATGGCAATCTAAACATCAGGAGAAATCCATTCAGTGACATGACAATTCCCAAGGAGGCTAAGGCGATCGCAAAATAAAAGACCGGACGGGAAACCGCCAGTATCGAAATGGAGGCCATAACGATGGAGATCTGCAGGAGCACCTCTGCATATTCGAAATAAGGGTCCTTGCTCCGGTTGATATCGCGTTCGTGTTCCAGTTTTTTCGCTTCCTGCTCTATCTCCTGTTTTTCTTTATTGTAACGAACTTCTTCTTCGTTCATCTTTCTTAACATAGATTCATAATGTTGTCTCACTTCGGGCCTGAGCATGGACCCGCGTTCGAGGAGATCTGCCTCAAGACGAATCTTCTGACTTCGGTAAAGATGTTCACGTACAACCTTTGCCTGGTAAAAAGCCCACTGGTCTGAAGCTTGCTGCTGGGCGAGAAGCATCTCTTTAGTCGCGTGGTTCCCTCCGAGGGAAGAGACGGCTAGCATGACAGCAAAAATCGCGGTCACAAGAGCAACCAGTTTTGTAAAGGCTTTTGAGCGAGATTCCTCGAGTTCTTCAGTATTGGGGAGTTCCACTTCTGCCATGTTCTGCACGCTCCTTTTCTATAATTTCCCGATACCTACACTATTCTTTACCATCTTTCGCTGCAACAAGTCAAATGGAATCTCCTCCCTTGGCCTTTATCTCAAGCACGTAGCTGTCTATGATGGTTCCTTGTCATCAGCGGAGGCTTTATGGTAATCTTTCTCCACAACGGGGGCGTGACATGTTGAAAAATGATCGCTGGATAAGGGAGATGGCATCGAAAGGAATGATATCGCCGTTTCATGATAGCCAGGTCAGGGAAGGCGTCATATCTTCTGGCGTGAGCTCTTACGGCTATGATATGAGGATCTCCGACGAGTTCAAAATCTTCACCAATATAAATACCACGCTGATAGATCCTAAGAACTTCGATCCGAGGAGCTTTGTGGATTTAAAGGGCAAAGTCTGTATCGTGCCACCAAATTCTTTTGCTCTTGGGCGATCCGTTGAATATTTCAGAATCCCGAGGGAGGTCCTGGTGATATGCCTGGGTAAGTCGACATATGCACGATGCGGTATTGTCGTCAATGTTACCCCTCTTGAGCCTGAATGGGAAGGCCATGTAACTATCGAGATCTCTAATACTACTCCACTGCCAGCGAAGATTTATGCGGATGAAGGTATTGCACAACTCATATTCCTCGGGGGATTCGAGGTGTGCGATGTTTCTTATGCAGATAAGTCTGGAAAATATCAAGCCCAAAAGGGCATAACCTTGCCGAGAATGTGACATGTCTGCGAAAGAAAAGATAATCTTGGCCCTTGATGTCTCCGACGTGCGTTATGCATTGGAAATAGTCGATAAATTCAAGGATTATGTTGAGATATTTAAAGTGGGACTAGAACTTTTCACAGCAGCAGGACCTGAAGTCGTTCACGAAATTAATAGCAGAGAGAAAAAGGTTTTTCTCGACCTCAAGTTTCATGACATATCAAATACGGTAATAAAGGCGGCTCTCAACGCGACAAGACTCGGAGCCTATATGTTTAATCTGCATGCCTCCGGCGGGTTGGACATGATGCGTAGGTGTAAGGATGCTGTTGTGGACATGTGTCTTAAGGAGAATATCCCTAGACCGAAACTTCTTGGAGTTACCGTACTCACGGGTCTGTCCCAGGAGACCCTGAAAGATGAACTCGGAATACATTACAGCCTCAGAAACCATGTAAAGCAGCTTTCTAAACTTTCCCGGCAGGCTGGTCTTGACGGTGTCGTTGCGTCGGGACACGAAGTGTCTCTTCTCAGAAACCATTTTGGAAAGGGTTTTATCATAGTTACGCCTGGTATAAGGACCTCCTGGAGTCCGCCCGACGACCAGAAAAGGACCATGACCCCGCGACAGGCAGTCCGTGAAGGCGCTGATTACATTGTTCTGGGAAGAGCAGTGCTGAGCCAGTCTGACCCCTTCAAGGCGCTCGAGCTTATAACAGCGGAGATACTTACCGCCTGAGAGATTGCATTGCTAAGTCACAAGTGTTTTTCATCCTTGAACAGAGAAGAATTCTTGGAGCTTTGCCGGAACGCCTCTGGGCTTGTCCCTCCCCTTGCAGTAGAAATACCATATAATTCTCCTGATGCCGTGTATCCATTTTTTTCAGGTCGACACTCTTTCCTTTTCGAGAGTGTAAAGGGACCCGAAAGTATTGGAAGGTACTCATTTATCGGTTTTGATCCGCATATGGTGCTAGAGGCGAAGAATGGCATTCTGAAGTTGCAAGGCGTGGAAGGCGAGACTATCTTGCACGAAAGGCCGTTGAAAGCACTTGGCGATATAATGGCGAGATATCAGCAGATGCCGTTGCCCGGACTCCCTCCTTTCCAGGGCGGTGCAGCTGGTCTGTTTAGTTATGATTTCGTGCATTATTTTGAGAAGCTGCCGAGGACTACCGTTGACGACCTGTACATACCCGATATGCATCTTTTTATTGTGGACAGGATGATATCTTTTGATCACAAAGAGAAGAGGGCGTGGGCCGTGGTATGCCCTGGAGTGAGACGGGAGATTACTTCTGACCCTGCTTCCAGCTATGACGAGGCGGAATATTTCCTTGGTGAAATAATAAAGAAGGTTGAAACAGTGAAATACATGCATCACCATATCCCTGGAAATATCAGGGGAGGGATGGAAATTGTTCCCGGAATGACAAAAAAGCAGTACGAGGCCATGGTAGTACGAGCTAAAGAATATATTGCTGCTGGCGACATATTCCAGGCTAACCTCTCGCAACGGGTCTCGGCACACATAGGTCT
Organism: uncultured Nitrospiraceae bacterium; assembly: GCA_964576045.1. GTDB lineage: Bacteria > Nitrospirota > Thermodesulfovibrionia > Thermodesulfovibrionales > UBA9159 > CAZNTS01. The sequence goes on from CAZNTS010000241.1 coordinate 3,336, forward strand.
AACAGATCCCTGGGAGCTCTACCGGATGCTCAGGATGATCAATCCATCACCATTCGCCTGCTTTGCCGATTTCGGAGATTACACCATAGCCAGTTCCTCTCCTGAAAGGCTGGTGAAAGTTAGGGATGGCGTGATTGCGACGAGACCAATTGCAGGTACTAGACCAAGGGGAAGGGATCTTCAGGAAGACCGGGAGATGAGAAAAGAATTGTTGTTGAATGAAAAGGAGAGGGCAGAACATATCATGCTTATCGATCTTGAGAGGAACGACCTGGGGAAGGTTTCTGAATACGGCAGTGTAGAGGCTGACGAGTTTATGATTACCGAAGATTATTCCCACGTGATCCATATCGTTTCGAACATAAAGGGTATACTCGCACGTACGAAGACGTGCATTGATGTTATACGGGCGGTCTTTCCGGGAGGGACTATCACCGGGGTGCCGAAGGTGCGATGCATGGAGGTCATTGACGAACTGGAACCTGTCAGCAGAGGCCCTTATACAGGCTCGATGGGGTACATAAGTTTCTGTGGCGCGATGGACCTAAATATCGTCATCAGGACGTTTGTGATAAAGGATCAGCATGCGTATGTCCAAGCGGGTGCGGGTATCGTCGCGGATTCGGAGCCAGAGAGGGAGTATTGTGAAACTCTTAAGAAAGCAGAGGCCCTTGTGAAAGCCTTGGGAGGTTGAGTTAAGAAGTGATTAGGGCTATAATCAATGCATCAAAATCTGGAAGGAGAAGTATATGGTTGTCGGTAAGCCGATCTTTACGGTAGAACAGATCCAAAACAGGGTCAGGGAATTGGCCGAGATGATTTCGAAGGATTATGAGGGCAGGAACCTCTTGGCGGTGGGACTATTGAGGGGAGCGTTCATGTTCCTTTCCGACCTTGTACGGGCTATCAAGGTTCCTCTTACAATTGATTTTATTATTGCCTCAAGCTATATGAAGGTCTCTACCACTGGTGAGGTGAAAATCCATTACGATGTAAGAGAGGACGTAAAGGACAAGGACGTTCTGCTCGTCGAGGACATCGTTGACACAGGTATAAATCTGAAACATGTGAGGGAGAGGCTTCTAATGAAGCGCCCGGGTAGTCTAAGAATATGTGCCTTTCTTGACAAAAAGGACAGAAGGGTTGTCGATGTTCCTTTGGACTACGTCGGATTCGAGATACCGAACGAGTTTGTGGTTGGGTATGGTCTGGATTACGACAACAAATTCAGGAACCTGCCTTACATAGCGGCATTCCGGAAAACGCTCTAAGACGTCACCCCTGACACAGTTGCACTTCGTGCCGCGGGTTCATATGCATTCCTCGGGCAGTTGTGCAGGAACAGGGATTAAAATATCACTTATCATGTATCATAATAATAAATTGCTTGCACAGAGGAGAACAATGTTTGAACTCATGATAGAGACGACTTTTGCAGCTGCCCATCAGCTAAGAGGATACAAGGGGAAATGTGAGCAGCTCCACGGACACAATTGGAAGGTACACGTGCATGTCTCTGCGGAGAGGCTGAATGAGATCGATATTGCCGTTGATTTTCATGACCTGAAGCGAATGACGAACGAGGTCACCGCATCTCTCGACCATTCGTTTCTTAATGATCTTTTTCCCTTCACGGAGAAGAACCCGTCATCTGAGAATGTTGCGAAGTGGATATTCGATTCCCTCAAGAAGAAGATAAATAATGATAATCTCCAGGTTACTGCTGTAACTGTTTGGGAATCCGATACCGCTTCTGCGACATACTATGAGGACTGACGGGTATTTCGTTGATTAACTTCTCGAGGGGTAATCGAAAAGATGGGGAAGTCACCAGAGTCCATATGAGGCCTTCAAGAAAGAAGTGTCTTTGAAAACAACAGGGATTTTTGTTAGAATTCATGCGCAAATCGAGGACGTGTTTTCCGGAGGAAAAGGGAAATGGATTATTTTTTGAGTGAAGAGCAGGTAATGATAAGAGATCTATCAAGGCAAATCGCCGAGGAGAAAGTTGTACCCGTGAGGGAGGAACTAGACGAGAAGGAAGAGTTCCCTTGGGACATCATGAAGGTCTTGGCCCAGTCGGATCTTTTCGGACTTTTTATACCAGAGCAGTATGGAGGGCTTGGGAAAGGGAGTCTCGAACTCTGCATAGCGGTAGAGGAACTTTCGAGAGCGTGCCTTGGCGTGTCAACTACCTATGCGGCGAACGCATTGGGTACGTATCCCCTTCTTCTGTTTGGCACTGAAGAACAAAAGAAGAAGTATCTGCCCGATATTGCAGGAGGCAAGCGGCTCGTCGCATTCGGGCTTACCGAGGCGAATGCTGGGAGCGATGCAGCAGGGATTCAGACCACTGCCCGTGATGAAGGTAATGAATATGTCCTGAACGGAACAAAACATTGGATCACTAATGGAGGAGAAGCCGAGATATATACGATCATTGCGATTACCGACAGGGCGAAGGGTGCTCGTGGGGCATCTGCGTTT
>CAZNTS010000242.1:0-2929 GCA_964576045.1 uncultured Nitrospiraceae bacterium
ATCGAAGTTCTTCATGAGCTCGGATGAGAATTTTCCGGCATCGTCAGGGTGAGTTGCCTGCTTGCCTTCTCCGTACATATCCACGGCAAGGGCCGCATAGCCCAATCCTGCGAGCATCCTCGCACGTTTTCGGGCGTAGTCATTAAGTCCCCACCACTCATGCACAACGAGCACACCTGGCCTTTTCCCCTTGATGTTCTTATCGTAGGCAAGATAGCCCTTCATTGCCATGCCTCCGACCGTGTAATCGACGTCTTTTCCGACGATATCGGTCTTTGGATACGCAAAGGCCGTAATCACGAACATTAGTGAAAAAGCACAGAGCGTCGCCACATTCATCTTCATAATACCCTCCTTTGCTCGGCACAGAGAATAAAAAATATACGGCCTACTGCGCCTTTATCCAAACAATTACCACAAAGTCACCTGTCTGTCTAGACGCAAAAATCTGCGAGGCGGCGGAGAGCCAGATAATGCCTTGTGGATATTCCGCTCTCTTTATTTATCGCTACTACGGTTGAAGCCGTTGATAGCGGGGGTATCATCGTTATAGCCGAAGACTCGACTACACTGATTGATGATCCATGGAGCTGGCTTCAGTGGGTTCATGCGCCTCATCAGCGAATGAACTGGGATCAAGCCAATGCCTATGCACAGAATTTAAGACTCGCAGGCGGAGGCTGGAGAATGCCTACAAGAACTGAATTGCACTCTCTATATCAGACACCACCCTTGGCGGTGCCGCAGAGTTTGGCGTTGAATCGAAATGGGTTTGTTCTTCAGAATTAGAGGGCCCGACGCTCGCGTGGGAGTTAAATTTAAATGATGGTAACGAGAGCAAGAACGACCGTTTCTACTCCAACTTCAACGACCGTGTTCTGGCGGTGAGGTCTCGACGGTTATACAGATCATTGAGTGATTTGAAAGCTCTCTTCTACTAACAGACATATCTCGGTAAGTTGCTGGCCAAACTGGAGCGACTCCCGGCTTGTCCGAGCACAAAGCAAAACAGCCTGCCATACTGTGGCGCAAAGACCATAGAGCGGGTATTGGTTCTCTTCAGGCAACTTTTCTTCCTTGTAACTGAGCTTATACTACTCCTGCATCAGTACTAAGGTTACTGTCGGAAGTGAACATTCGTTAGCCTGACATCGAAAGAGTAGTAGCACTCCTAGTCAGCACGTTCATCAGCGAGAGGGGCATTCATCAACAAGAAAAACAATGCTATCTCATTTATTCAAACAATACACATACAGTGCGTTAAGAGTAGTCACAATTCCCATGCTATAATAATGTCTGTGGTGAGACTATTACACGAAAAACGGGCTTCTAAGGCCGACCTGCGATATTGGCAGCCTGTCAAAGAGCGTTAGCCCCCTTGCCAGTGTCACTATCAAGAACAAGTTTTCTGGAAAAGACTTCCATAGTTACCGTTATCCAAGCTTTAATCCTAGTTCTTCTCTCTTGCGCTGCATACTTCAACGCTCTTTCTGGAGAATTTGTATTCGACGATACATTACAAGTAGTAGACAATCCGTGGCTCAGAGATATAGGGAACATATTCGCAATATTCTCCAAGAGTGTCTGGAGTTTCCAGTTAGATAACAGTACATCGAACTACTACAGGCCTCTGATGCACATTGTGTACTTGCTCACTTATCATCTGTTCGGCCTGAAACCATTGTGTTTTCATGTGGTTAACATTGTATTTCATTGTGGCGTATCAGTGCTTGTATTTCTGATTATAAAAAGATTGCTTACTGATCATAATGTTAGAACGTCCTCGGCATATTTTTCGCCCCCGTTTATAGCCGCCATGCTCTTTGCCTCACATCCGATCCATACAGAGGCAGTGACATGGATCGCCGGGTTGCCGGATGTGGCCTTTTCATTTTTCTATCTCCTTTCTTTTATTTTTACATTTCATTTTGGAATGGTGTCAAAAGAGCCTATCTATTGTCACTACTTTCATTTTTGGCAGCAACTCTTTTTAAAGAGCCCGCCCTTACTCTCCCCATCATGTTGGTCGCTTATGACTACCTTCTTGGTAGATTAAACGGGAATGTCATCGCTGGCATCAAGATATATATGCCATATATAGCCGTCTCGAGCGGTTATCTTTTGGCTAGATATTTTGCTCTCAGAAGCCTTGTACCGATGGAATTTTACCCTTCTTTAAGCAACTTTCAGCTCGTTATAAATGTCTTTCCGCTTTTTAGAGAGTACCTGACGAGTCTCCTTTGGCCATTTAATTTAAATTTATGGCACACATTCCATCCAATCAGCTCTCCTTTTGAGGAAAACGGGATCATTTCCATGGTTGTCATTGGAATTTATATTATCGTGACAGCATTGGCATACAGAAGAAACAAAATAGTATTATTCGGTCTTTTGTCAATAGTCGTTCCGCTTCTACCGGCTTTTTATATAGAGGGCATCAGTGGAAAACCTTTTGCTGAAAGATATCTTTATTTGCCCTCCCTGGGTTACGTCTTGCTTTTATCTCTTTTCTTATCATGGGCGAGTGAGAAACTGCCTCGTGCAACCATGGCCACCACTATAATCTTTGTCTTAATAGTGGGATCATATACCGTCACAACTATAAACAGAAATAGCGTCTGGAAAGATGATTATAGCCTTTGGGCAGATACAGTCAAAAAGTCACCAGATGGCGCTGGTGCACATCTTAATTTTGCTCATGCAAATTTGTCCAAGGGACAAATTGATACGGCTATCGCAGAATACCAGATGGCACTGCGCTTAGATCCTTATCTCTCTAAAGCTCATAATGGGCTTGGAGTTGCGTATAAATCTGAAGGCTCATTGGATATGGCGATAATAGAATACAAAAATGCATTACGGATTGATCCTTATTACGCAGACGCTCACGGTAATCTTGGTAACGTATATTCCTCAAAAGGACTGAGAG
>CAZNTS010000243.1:0-6076 GCA_964576045.1 uncultured Nitrospiraceae bacterium
GTGAGTTTCGCGCCACTAACATCCTCGTCATTGGCATTGTGGATCACGATACCTACCACGTTTTTCCCGATCTTGTACTCCTTATCATCGAGAAGGACTTCGACGCTGTACGCAGCGTGTTCGGTAATGTCGAAAAGCGTATTCTGAAAGTGTTTCGTGAAAAGCGTCTTTGCTCCTCCTGCTGACTCTACCTCATGTGTAGCGCTCGATGGGTTGCCGGCAAAAAGGATCAACACTATAACTAGGCCAGTAATGCCATAAGATATGATAGCCTTCATCTTTTTTTCTCCTTTCCATGTTTTTTGATGCTGTTGCGATGCAAATAACTAAAGCTGCAAGACCTTTTTCTTTCAGAATAACAGGGGAAAGGAGAAATTGAAATAAGTACGTGCGAAAGCATAAACGTGCTAGCTAATGTTTATAGATGGAAGATCCACCTGCTAACCCACACCAATGAAACGGTTCCACCGGTGAAGGCTTCCGATAGAAACATTAGTTCACTCTCATTTCTCCATTGCTCCTCTATACGCCGAAACTTTACGACGTCTACCACGAGGGAATAAAGAATTCCTAGCAATAGCTGTTCTGCGAGAGTTGGCTTCTTTATTGTCTCGGCCCATTCACTTATTCTTGAATATTTTGTTACATCCTACGGGTTCCAGAGATACATAAACTGTACACCTGAAAAAAGTCCGATATCTTCAGAATTTATCGAGATAAGATTTATCACCTGCGGACCTTGCAAAGGCATTTCGGGGTATCCAGAATATATGTTCGACGTGAAGGTCTTTGGACGGACGTATGTAACCACCCTAACGCTCTCGATATGAAGCGCCCCTTTCATCGTGTCAATCGTTTCATCCAGATAGGCCATTTGGTCTATAAGTCTGGACTCAAGGGCATCATACGCAGTTACTATTCGACCGTCTGCAAGAGCTTTTACCTCCTCTTCGGTGAGAACTTTCTGTCGGCCCAAGTACACCACTCCAAGGAAGCGAGCATAGAGCCTGTCAATTATTTCTTGAAGCATCTTCTTTTCCTCGGCGCTACTCGGGCGAAAAGGCGTCCAAAAGTCCTTTTTGGGCCCTGACTTGTAAGTCTCGTCAGAAACCCCGATTTTAGAAAAGAGACCTTCCATATTAAGCTTCATGGCGATGACGCCTATGCTGCCAGTGATCGCGGTGGGACTCGCAATGATGCGGTCTGCAGCCGAGGCAACGTAATAACCCCCTGAGGCGCCGAGTTCCATGATGTAGGCATAAACAGGTATTTTCCTTTTCTGTTTGAAGCTCATGATCTCATGATAGATCGTATCGCTTGCAGCAACGCTGCCACCGGGAGAATTAATCCTTACAATTACGCCGACTATTTCAGGATCATCCTCTGCCTTCAGGAGCGCCTCTCTGAAAAAGGCAACCTTTGAGGGTCCCTTCTTGAAAAACAGACTGTCTCTTTCATCTTTGAAGGAAATCACACCGTCCAGGTCGATAAGTAGAACCTTGGGTTTGCCTTCACCTTCGAGAACCTTTTCCTCAAGCGGCTCTGTCTTGGGCAGAAGCGATACATTCAATCCGGCGCATCCAGAAATAACCAACAAAAACAAACCATAAAAAAGGGCGTTTCTCATCACTCGACTCCTTGCGGAAAAATTTCAGATATTCTGAAAAAATTATATCAGAGAATAAGGAGATGGCAAAGAAAGCAATAGCACACAAGATCGCATATCAGTCAAGAAAATAGTTCGGACTTTTTGTGCTTCGGACTCAGTGAAATGAGGGACAATTGGTTACGATTCCTGAATGTGTTGTTCAAGTAAGCGTCATTCTGCTGCGAAGTTGATGAATGACGCTTACTCGAAGGATCCAGTGAAACTCCCCGCCCCAAGGGGCGGGGCATCTTGAGCGAAACGCAGGCCATGGCGCAGCCAATGGCCTATGAGGATTAGGGAGCCTTCGCGTCTCCCTAATAACCCTCTGCGCAAGGCATGCATTCATCCCCGTGTCAAGACACGAGGCATACTGCAAAGGGTTTCGTAAAAAAGCTCTGATTTTCGATTTTATCAATTCATCCGCGTATCCCAGATTACTGTTATCTTTCTTGTCTTCTGCGGATTGACTCTCTCGCAATCCTCATTAAATTGGCCTTTCGCATTTGTATAATGTGACCGGACAAGTTTTGTCCGTGGATGCGCCTGTGCAGAATAATCTCAGGCAAGCGTGCCATGGGAACACCTGCTTCACTCGCCCGGACAAACCACTCAGTGTCCTCTCCGCTCCTATATTCGCTATTGAACAGACCGACACGGTCAAAGGTCACTTTTCTCGCCGCCAGAACTGCCGTATTTGAGGCGTCCTGTGGTTCTGATAGCCACTTGGATTTCATCCAAGGTGGCACAGCACAGCCGGGTTCTACAAACATCATCTGCTTGCCCAGAAGATAGCCAACCTCCGGGTGCTGATCAAAATACCTGACCGTAACTGTCAGCCGACCAGGAGGCCAAAAATCATCACTGTCCAAAAAAACGATGATTTCACCACGAGATGCTACGATGCCGGTATTACGGGCCGATGCGGGGCCTGCATTTTGTTGAAAGATATAATGGATATCCCGGCCCAGGCCCATGGCGACTCTTGCGGTATCGTCTGTTGAGCCATCATCAACGATGATGATTTCCAAAGGCTCGTAATTCTGCCGGTAGATACTTTCAACCGCTTCATCGAGATATTTTTCACCGTTATAGACAGGGATTATTACAGTCACCAAGGACCGGTTCATGCTCATGTCTTCCTCATTTTTTTTCTTTACAGACTTTTTCACTGGATGTCTCTCCGAACCGTAGGGCCATTTGAAGAGTCATTTAGCGTTCTGCAAGTCACCATCCTGGGTCCACAAACGGTCAAGGGATTTCTTAAAGACCCTCGGCTTCCCCAATGCAACAATGTCCATTCCCTCCGTCATATTCTTTGCGAGCCTTCTGACGAACAAAGTATTCTCCTCCAGCCGTTTGACATTTACCTTTAATTGGCGGCACGGTTATACCGGTCTATATCCTCTCCCAAATTGAGAGTGGGATCGAATAATCCTACTTTTCTGAAAACAGAATTCCGGTATATTGCGGCCCCGATACAGTATTGACAAGACTCCTTCGGATTTCCGAAAAGGTCGTATTCGCCTCTCACCGCATCGTATTCCATCAACTAGGCATACCCGCTCACAAAGAGGTTCACCAGGCCGATATAGCCACTGGCATCGGGCCATACCAAGGGATAGCCATTTTGGAGGGACGCGCCGGGAATAAAAAGCGTGGCCTTAAGAAGCGTCGCCATGGTGTTCAGTCTCTTCATCTTCATGATAAATATGTCACTCCTCCGGTGACCACGGCAGGCGCGGGTGGAAGATGGAGCGTTATAGCAGAGATCTTCACTTACGGTTAGTCTGACTTTCGAGCCTTGCCCGCGCGTTGGCGGCCAATGGATTCTTTTAGCGATCTCAATAGGAGCGATTTGCCTCCTTTCCACCGATAAGATAAGTTCGAATCATGGATTCTGCGCTCCAGAAGTGTGTACGGCAGCATAAAGCCTGAGACGCCCATGTCCTTAGCGCGAAGGACCCAGTCAAGATCTGAACCTGACCGGCGATTCGAATCAAAAGCCCCGATTTTTTTAAATATCGACTTACGGACCACCAGGTTCGGCACTCCTCCCTTCTGGTCTTCGACGAGTTGATCTTCCCTCAGCCACGCCGGACGGTTGGTACCTTTTTCCAAAAAGTTACGAAATTTTGCGGTTACATAACCGGCCTCGGGGTGCTCCTGCAGCCAACCGATTTGCTTGGTCAGCTTGTCTGCGGTCCAGAGGTCATCGGCATCCAGAAATGCTACAAACTCACCTTGGGACAGGGAAATTCCGACATTCCTGGACGCCGCAACGCCCTGATTCGGCTGATGTACGTATATCACGTCTCTGAAAGAACGGACAACCTCTGCCGTGTTGTCAGTTGACCCGTCATCTACCACAATAACTTCAATCGGGCGATAATCCTGCCCGAAGGCGCTCTGGAGCGCGTCGTATATGTATCGCCCGCCGTTGAAAACCGGCACAATTACGCTCACTAAGGGTCTATTCATAAAATCAATCTTGTATTCCCGTTCACTCGACGCCTACTGCCTGATGAATCGCATTAAGCCATACTGTCATCTCAGCAGTAAGGCCGATACTCGGCGTATCATTTCCCGGCACTTTCCAGAAACCCTTTTTCGATTGGGCCGTGATGAGATTGTCCCCGATGCGTATCGCCATTTTTTTATACTTGATTTCTCCGGTAATAGTAAAGAGGAGAGACGAGGCCCAGCCGACTTTTCCTGCGCCGAAAAGACGGAAAAGATAGTCGCATGCTGTTTCCGCAAATCTCATATAATCCTTTGCCAGTTCCAGCCATTCTCGCTCGCCTGTGGCCCCGTAGAGACTTGCGAGAAAGGCGCCGGCGGCTCCAGGTTGGAAAAAAAATTGGTGACTCGCTGCCCCACTGGAGACAACGTAACGGAGTTCATTATCCGGTGCGATAATCAGCCCCTTGGCCCTGTTATAGACTGTGTAAAGTCTACGGGGAAAATCCGGCTGGGCCTCTATAACGGTTCGCATCCAGCCTCCAACAGCTCTGGCGACTTCAATTCTGCCTGTGTAAATTGCGGCCAGGCCGCAAAAGCTGACATAAAGAATATGTTGTTCAGTGTCGGCATCGCGCCTTAAGGAGCTTGAGTAGAAGCCTCCGCTTTCGGCATCCCAGAAGGTCATGAGAAAGTCCATCCCCTTTCTGGAGAGATCGAAGTTCCCAAGTCTGTGGGAGCCTATGACGACCCAGGAGTTGGGGTAGGTATAGTTGAAGTCTTCACTGCCCTTTGACCGTTGACCGAAGTCTCCCTCGGGTGTCATATCTTTTTTCCTGATCCAATCACAAAGGAGATTGGCAGCGCTACTATGACCGCAGACTTCCAATGCCGCCAGGACTTTGCAATATTCATTTACCCCCAAGCTGCCGAATCCTCCGTCAGGCGGGATAACCTTCAAAAGATACGATCCCCCGCAGTCTCTCGCATCTTTGAATCTCAGCATTTCATTGCGCTGCTTTATTTTTGCGACGATCTTCCACATGCTCAAGTACGGCCTTCTTTGACATCCGCAAGAACTGATTTGTGTCGTTGTATCTCATTTCCGATTTGCAAACCCAGTTCAAGAGTGTTAATTGCCTCCTGCCAATTGACCGGTGGTTCAGCCCGTCTTCCGTGAATATACGCGATAAAATCTTTGATAAGCGCGGCATGCAGGTCATGCCCCGATAAAATTGTCTGCGAAGTTGATGCAGAAAACAATCGGTCACGCAGCAATTTATGAAGCGGTGGCCTCGAATGCACAAGACCGGCTATTGACAGCGGGTCAATCGCCATATCACTGTCAACATAGAGATACTTTTTAGAACCGTATACCACAATGAAATTGTAGTTGTCGGCATTGGCAGATAATTTAATGCTGACGTATCCTCTACCCCCTTCCAGAACTATCTCTAACTCGTCAGCCGGCAACCACGGCCATCTATCATGTGTCCGCTTCATTCCCAAATGGACAAACCGCATCGGTCCCATGAATTGGTATGCTTTGTATATTGGATGGGCAATCAATTCTTCCCAACGCCCCCCGGGAAGTGTATGACACCAAGATGAAGGGTTGACTGCAAGCCTATCCTGACCGCCGTCGATCATCCTAACAGCGTGGATTTGCCGTATTTCGCCTATCGCTTTCTCTTTCACAAGTTTCAAGGCCTGCTGAAGACCATACTGGTACTTAGCGTTATGTACTGCTGAGAATTTGCCGCCTGTGCGGTCTATGATATCGCGAATTCGACCTGCTTCATCAAGAGTTTGAAATATCGGCTTTTCCATCAGCACATGGCAGCCGTGTTCAAGGGCAAGCCGGCAAAGCCGAAAGTGGCTTGAGGGTGGCGAGCAAACACTGACAATATCTGCCGGCTGCGTATCCAGCGCCTCATCCAGCGATGAGCAAACGTAAGGGACCCCCTTTTG
>CAZNTS010000244.1:0-8850 GCA_964576045.1 uncultured Nitrospiraceae bacterium
GTGGGGTATGCGACAGAGGCCCTCACAAGCAAGGCTGGCGCAAAGGCGCCTGCCGAGGAAGCACACGTCAAGGCCGAATAGTTTGTTGACTGGGGAAGTTTAAAACTTCCCCCCAATCTCGCCTGCCGTTTTACAAATCGACAAGTTTTTTTGATTGAAAAATTGAGTGCGTAATTGTAAAATCGTTTGCATTGACCACTTCAGAACGAAGGGGGCTGAAAGGTGTCCGAAAAGACAAGAAGAATTGTGCCGGAAATTTCTCGTTCTGGATCTTTCATCTCCTCTTTTCAACCTGCCAACGCGAGACGGTCCCTTTGTATATACGATTTAGACAATTCTTTGATGCAGGCATTGCCTGTCAGACTTTTATATAGAGGAGGACACATGAAAAAGCTTTTGCTGTTTCTGGCGCTCCTGCCGGTATCATTGATCTTGCTCTCACCGCCAGCATTTGCCGAAACATTCACCTGCCTTGCCTGTCACGGATCTATGAAAGGGAAGATCCGGACGGAGAAAGGGTCGTTTATCGAAGTGTATGTCGATGAAGGACGTTTCTCCAGGTCTGTTCACGGCGGTATGGGATGCACCGCTTGTCATAAGACTTTTAAGGATAACCCCCACGAAGCGCCCAACGCCGAAGTTGCCGGGAACATTACTGAACTGGCAAGCCTCATCTCTTCCAAGGCACAGATAGACGCAGTGGCCTACGCTGCTTGCTCTGAGTGCCACTCCGACACTTATAAGCAGGTTTCAGAGAGCGTGCACGGCAGGAATATCATCGAAAAAAAGCAGCATGATGGTGCCCTCTGCCTTGATTGCCATGGCTCGGCCCATTACATTATGCCCGGGAAATCTAGGGAATCTAGGGTGAATAGGGCAAATGTGGTCGGGGCTTGCGGGGAATGCCATGAGAAAGAAGAAATAGCAAAGCAATACAATCTCGGCACTCACATCATTGAGAAGTACAATGAAAGCTTTCACGGCAAGAAATATAAACTGGGACATTCGGGGGTGCCTACCTGTGTCGACTGTCATGGAGCTCATGGGATAAAGAAATGGGACGACCCTGCATCCCCTGTCTCATGGGAAAACAGGACCGTTACCTGCGGAAAATGCCATCCGGGAGCTAACAAGAAGTTTGTCGCGTCCATAACCCACAAACCGACTGGGAAGGACAACCCGATTCCTTTTTACGCGGAGAAAGGTCTGATTGTCCTGACTGTCGGAACCATCGCCTTTGTGATCTTTCATGTATTCCTAGAGGCGTTTGCTGACATAAGGGACCGCGTGTTCAGAAAAAACAAGGAGGAGCACCATGACTAATACAAGACCCTCAGAAATTCAACGCTTCAATCTTACCTTCAGGATCCAGCATGTGATACTCCTTGTCACATTCTTGCTGCTCGCCTTTACTGGATGGGCGCTTAAGTATCCCGAGCCGGCCCTTCAGCACACTGGGTGGTGGATACGGTTATGGGGCGGAGCCAAGGCAGCAGGCATCATCCACAGGGTGGCCGGTGTCATCATGATCGCAGATTTCGTGTGGCATGTTATTTATGTGGTCTCTCAGCTACTCACTGGTAAGATGAAGTTTGATCCCGTGACAACAATCGTGCCTGTCCCTAGTGACATAAAGAACGCGGTCCAAAACATCCTCTACTTTGTCGGCTTGAGCGACACTAAGCCTGAGTTCGGGAGATACAACTATATCCAGAAGTTCGATTATTGGGCGGTCTTCTGGGGCATGGCGATCATCGGTTTGTCCGGGCTGGTCCTCGCATTTCCGACCACGGTGGCAATTTTTTTGCCCCAGTGGAGTGCCAACTGGATATGGGAAGTTTTTTTTGTCCTTCACAGTGACGAAGCGCTCCTGGCCATCACATATATTCTCATCATGCATTTCTATTCCGAGCACCTGAAATGGGAGAATTTCCCCATGAGCATGACCTGGATAACCGGTAAACTTTCGATGCATGCGTTCAAGAATGAGCATCCGCTGGAGTATGAACTTGAAATGAAAGAGAATCCCGGGGCTTTCAAGAATCCAGGGAAGTCATAGGGCGACGGGATGGAGGGCATATAAATGAAGTGGTGTATATTCATCTGTCTTATTGTTCTCTCAGTCTCCTGTTCTCCCCATGTCGAAAAGGAAAAGGCGGAAGAGCCACAGGAGCGGATTATTAGCAGAGACGAAGCGGTCGGCGCACTCCCCTGTTTCAAGTGTCACTCGTACCAGAAGTTTGTGTCCCGGGAAAAAGGGGTCTTCCCGCACTCGATTCACCTCACCAGCGGGTATCACTGTAACCAGTGCCACAGATTCAAGGCCCACAGTTTCATGAAGACTGACACTGTTATCTGCAATACCTGCCACAAAATAAAGACATTTACCTACAGCGCAGAGGGGTTTCCTGCAAAGTTCGATCACGAATTTCATGCAAAGCTCGGCTGCAAAGATTGCCATACAGGTATCTTTCAGATGAAGAAGGGTTCGAGTAAAATGACTATGGACGCCATCTATCAGGGGCGATACTGCGGGGCCTGTCATGACGGGAGGAAAGCATTTTCTTCCTCGGAGTGCGGACGATGCCACGAGATGAAGACGTTTAAGAAAGCCATTTCCTACAAGGTCGAGGCCATGGGCGGCGTAACGTTCAGCCACGGGTTTCACACCCAGATATTCGGTTGCGACCAGTGCCATCCCGGAACATTTGTGATGAAGAGGACGCAGGGGAAGATGAAGATGGACGACATGTATGCCGGTAAATACTGCGGCGCATGCCATAACGGGGGAAAGGCATTCCCTTCAACCGATTGCGGGAAGTGTCATATAAGGTAAATATCCATCTCTCTCAGGTATTCCAACGGCAAGAAAGAGGCCGGCGCGATTTCGCCGGCCCATCTTTGTATATGCAAAGATCGGTCCGTTACTGAAGTTTTAGAACGTCCCCTCTTTTCAGGCCGCTTCCGGACTGTAAAAAACCTATCGAGTACTTGTCCTGCACCTCTCCGACTTCTACGGTACCTATCAATTTTTCATCCGCTCCGAGTTTCAGTCCCGTGTCCGGATCGACGATGTCCTCACCCACTGAATATGCGAAGAACCTGAGTCCTGTTTGTATGTTCATTTGGGATCCTGCATTGATATACACCTTGTTACCTTCAACTTTCACTACCTTTGCACTAAAAGGTACGGCTTCCATGTTTGCGATGATGAAACGCACTGCGTCTTGGATTGCTTCCCTCGTCGCTTGGCCAAGGGGGGTATTCCTAAAAGTCTCCGCCCCGAAATCCACATCTCCTCTTGAAACTCCGACGCTTACGCCCGAAGACTCAGCCTTCCCTATGGCACTGTGTGACTGGAGAACCTGCCCGGTAGTTGTATCGACCAATCTTATATCAACTGCAACGTGGGCGTTGGACGATCTGCCACCCACCCTGAACCCTGCGATGCCTAGGCCACCTCCGCTACCGGACTCGTTAAGGGTGAACTCGGATACGACGCCTCTGATGATAATCTGAGCGCCAAGAACCTGGCCTACTTTAGCAGCGGTCTCCTTTCTCACTGTCCCTGACTGACCCAACTCCTGCTCGCCGAGGACATCTTGGAGAGCTTGACGTTCCACTACCACAAACTGGCCTGTTCTCATAAGCTCGGTGGTGAGCATTTCGGCAAAACCGTCACCCAGCCTCCAGTTGCCATATACTCCCGTCACCTTGTTTTCGAATTTCGTCACCGCGATCCTCTTTTTCGGCCCGGTGTATACCGGATATGACGGCTCTGCCGGACCAGCCTGTGCGAGAATAAGAACCTCACTCGGTTGATTTTTATCTTCAACAGGCACTTGATCAAAGGCGTGGCACACGCCGATACCGGCAAACGCGAGGATACAGATCAGAAGAAACACAGACTTCTTGCTCATAGACTCTCCCCTTTCTATTTTCACTTCACTGTGGGCGTTCAATTCACGCCTCGTAAAATCATCTGAGAAATTATAGAACAGCAATTCCCATAAATCAACAAGTGAGAAGTCGCAGCTTGACCAAATGCGGCTTTCTAATTCGGATAATAACTCTAGTCTGGTCTGAAATATTAACGGGAGGAAAACTCTTCCCGTGTTCCTACGAGAAACGGAAGTCTGGGTGGCGGAATCTCAAGTTGAGAGAATCTTAATCTTCAGGATGACAGTTTTCGTGGCCACGTATGCGAATCGTCATAAGTCTGCCGTCAAACCACCAGACTCCCGTCTGGTGATGGATAGGCAGTCCAAACGATGAAAAGGATTATAATGGGTGATGCGGTTCCGAAAAGGAGCAGACTGTGTTTTCCATACCGAGTATCACATCGTGTGGACGCCTCGATATCGAAGGAGGATATTTGTAAAAGGCGTTGATACATATCTGACGAATGTATTGAAGAAGTTGGAAGGACTTGAAGGAGATATCGAGGTAATAAAGGTGAATGTACAAGCAGACCATGTGCATTTGGTGGCCATAATTCCGCCTTGGCTATCGGTAGCGAGCGTAATCCAGTTCATGAAGTCGCACAGTGCAAAGAAGCTCTGGGAAAGGTTCGAGTTCCTCAGGAAGGCAATAGGTCGAGGCGGGATGTGGCCACGAGGGTACTGTGTCTCGACAGTCGGAATGAATGAGGAAGCGATTCTAAGATATGTGGAACACCAAGAAAAGGAAGACAAGGCTCAAATAACTTTGGAGCTTGGAGATTAAGAAGCCGCCGACTCCTGTCGGCGGAGTGTCACTAGCAACCTTGCACCTACATCAACAATGTCACACTTTCAGGTCCAGGGAAGAAAATAATCCTAATGCACTGGACGGCGAAGGCTACAATTTTCTCCCGTACTGTAGAGTCCATTTTTGCTGAAACTACGGTCAAGTTCGCACTAGTTCGCTTTTACTCAGACAAGATTTTCTATTCAATCATGCACGCAGATGGTGACGTCTAATTTGTAGAGTGCATCCAGGAATATTGCGTGCAGTGAACAGTGGAAAAGTGTCCGATTATTCAAATAATTGTTATTTGCCTTGCGGTCTTCAACAAAGAATTTCAAATGCGGATACAAGTCTGACAAAAAAACGATGTATAAAGTCACCCGAAGGACGACTATCGCTGCTGTCGTAAGAGAACCTATCAGGCAGCGAACATCTGAAAAGGAAATCATTGATGGCCGGTGGCAGGTAACATAGACGTTTAGTAAACTGAATGATATAAAGGAGATAGGGCTAATAAGAACTCTTAATTTGGCAATCAGAAACGGCTTTACCATCGAGGGGACGATCAGGAGATTGCCAGGAGAATTGTATTAGGTGGTTATGGAGGTCGTGAGAGAGAGGATGAGGAACAAGAGGGAAGTTGAGGATTCTCTTGGGAGAGCGGCAAAATAAAAGGACAAGTATTGATTGGCGATGTTTATGTATAGTGTTGTCATTTCAACCGAGGCGACCATGCTCATTTGCGTATTGACTTGTAATCTCTTTGTTCTGCTTTGGCACAAGATACTTGGGCAGACCGAAGGGGTGGAACGTATGAAGATTTTGCGGTACAAGCGTTTTGTCCTACCTGTGCAATTGGGTGGAGATGGCAGCACGTCTGTAGCGGGGATTTCGGTCTTCTCCCAGGAGGCACAATCAGAGTTGCTTTACCTCAACAACCGCAAAGAACAATACTTTCCACCCTGATAATGCCTTGATGGGAGCGGCTCCCCAGACATGTCTAAATTAAATGTTTTTATTGGGGTTACGTTTCATAATCATAAAATGTTGGGGGCACTGCTGAAGTCTTTAGGCCTTAATGCAAGACGTCCTGTGTGCTACAAAGTCTGAAAACCCAGACCAGAAGGTAGGCTTCCTCAAAATATCTCCCAAAACATATCTTATCGCATGTTACCGCTGTATTGCGGCCTTGCATCCCTTCAAGTGGACGGGACGTCCACCGCAGCGCATCTGGAAAAAGCGACGCCTTCGATCTCCACTAGCAACTCCGGCCGGCACACATCAGCAGTGATATAAATGGAAGGGACCCGCGCCAAACGCCGTTCGCATATGGTTTTGCACTTATCAAAGTCTTCAGGATGTTTAATATAAATGCGGACCGCAGCCAAATCATGTATGGAAGCACCAGCGTCCTTTACGCCATGAATAGCGAAGTTTTCTTTTGAGATGAGCTTCTCGATATTGTTGATGGTTTGTTCCGTCTGCTTTCCTACATCGTTCAAATGACAGCTTTCGGAGTCAACAATGCTTGCTGTGCCAGAGATCCAGGTTATTATGTAGTTTCCAAAGACCAGCGCCACTGCGCGTGAGAACTTCGGGCTTTGGATTGACCCTCCAGGTTCGTAAGCATACGCAGGTGTCTGGAGCGGGTTTTCAAGCGGGATGAGAAACACATCTTCGCGACTTGTTTCAAAAGCGATGCAACTTGCCACAAGTCCTGTGCCAGCCATACCAATGCCGGTGCTGGAAGGATAGACTATCTGAGAATTATCTTGCCTCAATAATGAATTGTAAAAATTAATACCACGGTAGAAGTCAGTCCGGGCGCGGTTCAATTCTTCATAACGTTGCGTATCTGCTTCCGGGTTGGTAATTCCTCCTAAATAAAACCAGGTGCGAATAACTTGCTCGAAACTGCTTCCAGCCTGAACCAGATTCACACTCAACCGCTCCAGAGCATAAAGGGTCTGCTCATAGGCTTTTTGCGCTGACTCAGCAGGCGAAACACCCGAACAATAGACCCATCGAATGTCGTCACATGAAACCGCGAATGCATGGGGGCCGCATTGCTCCACTTGAACCGAACCTCCTGCGATAGCCCAAGCCTCTATTGCCAATGCCCCGCCGGAGCAAGGCCGCTCCAACACGAAGCCGGTGGCGGGTAACCTTGGGCCGTAGTGGGCCGACAGGATTTGCTCGCATTCAGCCTGGTCACAGAGATCCTTTAGGAAGACGGTTTGGAAGGTGACAGTCATTGGTTGTGTCTGTGTTTCCAGAGTCGCTTTTAAAACCGACAGAAGCTCCAGAACTTGCTCGCGAAAGGTGCCCCGCCCACTCGATGTGAACATCAAAACTAATTGTTCCGTCTCGCCCAAGTCTATAAGCGAATACTTTGTGTCATAGGATAAATCGAAATGTTGCAAAAACGTAGATCCCCAGCTCACGCCACCCATTTTAAGTTCCTTTTTCCCAATCAAGCCTGGCAGGTTTTTTGTGAGTTAGTCAACGGAGACATTCAGGCTGCTAAGACGAAACACTCGTCGCAGTCCCCTGATACGGTCCGATGGGGTATCCGTCGGGATCCTTGCCGCGCAAGCGTCGCCACCACACCTGGAAAGTGGGTGCGTTGACAGTAATTATAAACAGTTTGCGCATCGGATCGGGAGGAGATTGCAGCGGCCGGACACCATGCCAGGAATGTTCGGTCCTCATGAAAAGAAGGCTGCCATTGCCTCGAGGGTCCAAAGAAGCAGCGACCTGCAGGTCATCAAAGGATGGTGCGGAGTGTGCCTTGAAATGTCCTCCGTCGTCCATAATCAGAATATCGCCTCCCCAACTCGTTTCCCAGTCCGCTTCGGTGTTGAAATAGAAAATATGGGTCGCGAGCTTGCGTCGAGCATCGCAGTGCGGCGAAACGCCACAGCCCTTCCAGCCAAAGTACCACTCCATTGTCAGAATGGTTTGTTTGTTGGGCGGGAGAGCAAGCATTCTGTGAATGAAAGCTTCATAATCTTTCCCCTGAATTTCTGCGATAAATTCTTTCCAGGATTCGGAAAGAGGCAGACCCGCGCGGTTGTGCAGGATGTATCGGTCATGGTAGCCCTGGCCATGGGCGCGTTTGACCCCGACTTTCTTGTCGAACAGGGAGACATCTGGGAGCGAGGTTCGAAGTTTCTCGAAACCCTCATGCGTCAGAGTACCCTGGATATTGACCCACGGGTATGGCAGTTGCTTTCGAAATGCTTCATCCGAAATCTGGCCGATGGCATCGTAATTCAGGTATCGCATAGTGGTTTCCTCCCTACGATTTAATTTCTTTTAAAGGTATCAGAAAAAAGCATGGACTGTCAATTTTCGTGGTGAACGCCTGAAGAGCCTGTTGCCTTACGAAGAAATCGATACAAAATGGTATACGTCGCCTCATGAGAAAAACGATACCAAATTAGTAGAAGTGTACCATTGAGGGGGAATCTTGGGGAAGATGGCTTCACCAGATGCCCCACAATGGATTTTGTCGTCGCCGTCCATACGCTGATATCCCCTGTCATGCGACATTCCTTTTCTTCTGGGACTGCTTCATCGTACTGAGGCGCAGGAGTTTCTGTTGTAACCTCGTAATCTGTCGTTTAAGCTGGGCAGGGTTGAGCGTGACGTAGTGCCGTTTCAAGATTTCTTTTCGTTGGTCAGAGACGTGCGGTGATGCAAGAACCCTCCGGTAAGGAGTCTTCGGGGTGTCATGCTTTTTGGTGACCCTGCTGCCGATTCGTGTTTTCTCGATAAGTTTCATGGTGGGCTGGAAGAAGTTGGTGTAGAGCCGGAGATGCCGGTAAAGCTCATTGAGGGTGAGCAGCTCTTGCTCTGTGTTATATCTGAGGTATCCTACGGATCTCCTTACCACCGAGTAATTCTTCTGCTCCACAAAACAATTGTCGTTCTTCCGGTAACTCCTTGCCCTGGTGAAGGTGATACCTTCCTGCCCACAATACCGGTAGAGATGGTCGTTAATGAACTCACTGCCACTGTCAGAATCAATCCCCAACAGATCAAAGGGAAGACGCTGTTGTATGTCCGCAGCGCCTCAAAGACCCATTGCTGTGCCTTGTTTCTCACTGCCTCGGTCTC
>CAZNTS010000245.1:0-10560 GCA_964576045.1 uncultured Nitrospiraceae bacterium
AGAGATTCCGACGAAAAGAAACATTATTACGAACAAAAGGCTACGGCGGTTTACTCCTCTCATCCTTTCCTCCTCCTTTTCCTGATTGAAGCGCCTCTTCACCTGCAAGGTACCTTTTTTTGTCGTTATGCGAAGAGCATTGTGAAAAATTTAGGCCATTATGCCATATTTACTTTCTGTAGTCAACAGGCGGGTGGTGTGCTAACGCATGAGCACATTGTTCTGTGGAATTCCTCACCTCCGTTTGGCAGATCCACCTGGTTATGAATTATTAATTATTAATGAATAGTTTCCGATGCTGCCAAAACCTGCCCTATCTCAACTTGACTTTGTATATAATGGACATAAAGGAGGCATACATGGAAAACAGGAAGTTCATATTCATCCTCACTCACTCGTTTGACAGGCCGGACATCACTGCGGGCGCGCTGCAGCTAGCATCCAATATGAAAGCTTTTGACATCGGTCTTGACTTCTTTCTTATGGATAACGGGGTACTGATAGCCAAGAAGGATTTTGCCGAGACGCTGACGGAGCTACAGAAGAAGGATGAATTTTCGCCGATCTATGAACTAATGCAGACGCTGATAGAAGATCTCGGCGTGAAATTTTACATCTGTGCATCATGCGTGAAGCATTATGGCCTCGATAAGGCAGCACTTGTGAAGAACGCAGAGATAAAACCGGGCTCCTTTCTCGCGGAAATACTATTGGAACGGCAAAGCATGACCTTTTAGAGTGTCGTAGCTTATCTCTTATTTCAATGCCTCATCTAGTACTGCCTTTAATCCGGCAGTGGTATAAGGCTTCTTCAGGACTCCGACAAATCCATAACTTCTGTATTCAGACAAAGCAGAATCATCCGAGTAGCCGCTCGAGACGATTGCCTTTGCCTCCGGATAAGTCTTCCTAAGTTTCTCTAAGGTCTCTATCCCTCCCATCCCCCCTCTGACTGTCAGGTCTAAAATGAGGATGTCAAATGGTTTCGCTGTCTGTCTGGACGCCTGGTATTTCTCGATCGCCTCTGCGCCATGCGCTGCAAATTCGACTTCGTGCCCAAGTGCCTCAAGCAATTTTCCGGCAACGTCGAGAATGATCTGCTGATCGTCCATAAGTAGGACTTTATAGGCACGGGCAGATCGGAATTCCGCCGATTTGTTCTGATGAGATGTTTCTTGCTCTGTCACAACCGCCGGAAGATAGATAAGAAAGGTGCTTCCTTTTTCCCGTTCGGATTTTACATCAATCAGACCACTATGATTCTTGATGATGGAATACGACATCGCAAGGCCCAATCCGCTGCCTTTTTCCTTTGTAGTGAAATAGGGGTCGAATATCCTTGGCAAGTACTGTTCAGGGATGCCGACCCCGCTGTCGCTGACTGAGACTTCCGTGTAAGCTCCCGCCTTCAGTTGAACTGGGATTCCGGGTCCTGGGGCACAAATATTCTTTGCTGCGACAAACACCGTGCCGCGCATGGGCATGGCCTGGTCGGCATTCAAAACGATATTCTGTATGACTTGCCCTATCTGGCCTTCGTCCGCCTCGACTGCCCACAACTGATTGTCAATCTCGAGGTGGTACTCAGACCGCGACCCGCTCATGGCGAACTTCGTAGCATTTTCGATTACTGGTCGCAAATCAATCAGTCTCTTCAGCGGTTTACCGCCTTTCGAGAATGTCAGAAGCTGGTTTGTCAGTTTGACCGTCATCTGCAGTGCCTTCTCGGCTTGTTCGAGTGATGAAAAGCTTTTGTCCCTGTCGTCCGCCGTCAGTCTTGCGAGGGAGATGTACCCGAACACCCCCTGAAGCAGATTGTTGAAATCATGCGCAATTCCACCAGCCAGCATACCAGTAGCCTCAAGTTTCTGAGTTCTAAGGCGCTCCTCTTGTAAAAGGTGTTTTTCGGTTATGTCACTGATGGACTCGATTACCGAGTTAACTGCGCCTGAAGAGTCCTTTAATGGAAATGCCTTTGTCTCCACGTAGAGGATATTTCCGGAGGCATCAGTGTGTTGATGATACGCTATGGATGGATTGCCTGTCTCAAATACCTTCTTGACGGCGCACTCCTCACCGGTCTCGTAGCACGGCTGTTGAATCCTATGCGATATTTCATAACAGTGTTTCCCGATTATGTCTTCGCAGAATAAGTCGACCTGCTTACAGAACGCACGATTAGTGGTTAAAATGCGATAGTCTCTGTCGATAAGAATGAATCCCTCGTCCACACTATCGAGTACTTTTCGTGTCATTTCCTCGCTCTGCCTAAGCGTCTCGACCGCATTTTTTTGATCCGTTATGTCCCTGCCGGTGGCCTGATATTCATTAATATTGCCATCTTCATCGCAAATTACATTGTGTGTCCACTTGTGCCATGCTATACGACCATCAATCAGAACGACTCTGGCTTCAGCAACCATAGAGGGATTGTTTGAATTAAGCGACTCAATCCGCTTGACAAAGGACTCCCGATCGTCTTGATACATATACGGATAGTAAGACTTTCCGAGCAGTGCGTCGCGTTTCATAGCGAGATATTTGCAAAAAGTGTCGTTGATAAATGTTACGACCCCGCCACTGAGGTAACGCACTACGAACTCAGCCTGATTCTCGACAATCGCCTTGTATCTGTTCTCGCTTGACCTCAGCGCCCCTTCGGTCTGCTCCCGTGCGGCGATAGTATTAAGAAGTTCCTTATTGATCTTAGTAATTGACATGTATCGCCACAATGCCATGCCACAAACAATCATGAGTAAGAAAACAGCGCTGGCAATGAGTATTCTCCTGTTTGTCCAGTAAGGTATCGGCGTGCCGTACCATCTGATATAGATGCGCTGATATTCAGGGCTTCTAGTGAAGTCATAGAGGGCTTTGTTCAGCAGATCGACTAATTGAACGTTGTCTTTCTTCACAGCAAATCCTCTTTCACGCTCCGAGAAAGGCTTACCGACTTTCTTGATGCGATCTTCAAGTCGGGCTTCCCGTGCACTTTTCAGGATCATCGATTCCTCTCCAGCAAGCAGGCCGATTTCACCCGCCAGGAGATCAAAGAGCCCTTCCTTATAACTGTCATCAACGTGAAGATTAACTCCTGGTAGTCCCTTTAACTGTTCGTAGGACATGCTACCTTTGACAACGCCTATAGTATGACCTTGGGGAAGGCTGTCAGCATCCACACGGCTTTGGGAGCGAGCAAAATATGAGAGATAAGTTACGTCAATTGGGGCACTAAATAACAATCTCTTTTCGCGCTCCTCGCTTTTTAGCAAGGCGCCAAGAGCGGCCTCACCGCTCTCTATCGCGTTAATCATCTCCCCCCACCCGTGCCTGCAAAAATAACTCACCTGTAGCCCTGCGCGCTTGGCAACAGCGTCCATGACATCCACAACAAAACCGGAAGGCCTATCGGTCTTAGTATCCCACAAAGAGACGGGGTAGTAATCGCAGTGGATTACCACAACTGTTTTTGTAGGCTTCCGCTGCCCACTCGGGAGTTCAGCCCACGATGAAGGGATATAGGTATAAAGCACTATTATGGTGGCGATAAAAAGCACAGGAATGCTTCTGATATGTAACACAAATACAGTCATTGCCAAGCCCTCGGAGAGAGAACCATCTACGCTAATTTAGCAGATAGATGCCTCGGTATACAAGATGTGCGATACAAAAAAGGTGATAGTTGACATCATGCCACCCAATACTTCTATTGCACTTTGGACACCGTATGTTATTTAATATCCTATGTCCGAATTGACACCACTGATGAAACAGTATTTCGCTCTCAAGGAGAAGCACGCAGACTCGATTTTGATGTTCCGCCTAGGTGACTTTTATGAGATGTTCGGCGGGGATGCAAAAGTCGCGTCAAAGATCCTGCAGATTGCCCTCACCACCCGCGATAAGGCAAAAGAGGACCCTCTGCCAATGTGCGGCATCCCGTATTTTGCCGCTGAGTCTTATATCGCAAAGCTTGTAAGGGCTGGCCACAAGGTCGCGGTGTGCGAACAGATGGAGGACGCCAAGGACGCGAAGGGTATTGTACAGAGGGATGTGGTGAAGGTCATCACACCTGGGACATATACGCCCGAGAACCCAAAGGAGAATAACTTTATTCTTTGTTTTTTCCCTGACGGAAGGAGATACGGGATAGCCCTTGCGGACATTTCTACTGGTGAGTTTATGGTATATGAGACGGAACAACCCATAGAAGACGAGCTCAGCAGGTTCGAGCCTAAGGAACTCCTTATGCCCGAAAGCCTCAGTGGCAACATGCACTATTCCGAAGTACTGAGGGACTTTTTCGCCACGACAGCTGAAGACTGGACTTTCCATTTCTCCGAGGCATATAGAGTCCTTCTTAAGCATTTCGGGGTATCGTCTCTTGACGGATATGGCTGTGAGGGCATGAATGCTGCCGTATCTGCTGCGGGCGCCCTGGTCGCGTACATAGAACGCACTCAAAAAGAGACCGTTAACTTTAAGAAGATTTTGCCTCTTTTCCAAAGTTCCTCCATGTTTCTCGACGCGGCGAGCCAGAGAAATCTTGAGTTGATACGGAATCTAAGGGGAGGTACGGAAGGGACTCTTCTTGCGATCCTCGATGAGACGCTCACCCCTATGGGGGGCCGGTACCTGAGGAGTGAGGTCCTCAGACCCCTAGTGGATGTGCATGAGACAAGGAAGCGTCTCGACGCGGTTGAGTCACTGTGCGAGGATTATGAGCTGATTGAGACGCTGCGCGGCGGCTTGAGGAAGATCCAAGACTTAGAGAGGCTGGCGTCCAGGGTTAGCACCAAGTCGGCGAACCCGAGGGACCTGATAGCCATCAGGAACTCCTTGGCAGTTCTTCCCTCACTCAGAAAAGCTCTTCTCAAATCTCAGGATGAACATCTGAAATACTTGGGTGGGGACATCCCTGATCTCGATCCGATAAAGGAGATGATAGATTCTGCGATAATGGACAATCCGCCGCTGAGTATAAGGGACGGTGGCATCTTTAGACCCGAATATCACAGCGGTGTGGACGAAATGAGAAGGGTCTCGACCAGCGGGAAGGATTTTATCGCAGATCTTGAGGCCAGGGAAAGGAAGAAGACCGGTATCTCTTCTTTGAAGGTGGGATATAACCGTATATTCGGCTATTACATTGAGGTGACGAAGGCAAACCTCGAGCTTGTGCCGGATTCTTATATCAGGAAACAGACTCTCGTGAACGGGGAGAGGTTCATCACTCCTGAGTTGAAGGAGTATGAAGCAAAGGTTGTCGGTTCCGAAGAGCAGTTGAAGAACTTGGAATACAGTCTGTTCCAAGAGCTACTGGAGAATATACATTTTGAGAGCGGGCGTCTCATCGTTTGCGCACACGTGGTTGCCCAACTCGATTTTTTTACGTCCCTTGCGGTTACCGCGAAGAGGCATAATTATGTAAAGCCCACGGTTGACGATGGGACAGTGATTAAGATCGCTGATGGAAGACACCCGGTTCTCGAGCGTCTTATGCCTGGCAAATTCATTCCTAACAATTCATACATTGATAACGAAAACGACAGGCTTCTGATTATCACGGGACCGAACATGGCAGGGAAGTCCACTTACATGAGACAGACTGGCCTAATTGTACTAATGGCACAGATCGGTAGTTTCGTCCCGGCAGCAGAGGCTCAGATCGGGATTGTCGACAGGATATTTACGAGGATTGGAGCCTCCGATTTCATCTCCGGGGGCCAGAGCACTTTCATGGTGGAGATGATCGAGACTTCGAATATCCTTAACAATGCGACCGAGAGGAGCTTTATAATCCTGGACGAGATTGGTAGGGGGACAAGTACGTTCGACGGAATCAGCATTGCGTGGGCTGTAGGTGAATATATTGCGAAGGCGCTTAGGGCTAGGACTCTTTTTGCCACACACTATAACGAACTCACTGAACTGAGCATCGGTCTGGACGGTGTAAAGAACTATAATGTTTCTGTAAAGGAGTGGGGAGACGAGATCATTTTCCTGAGGAAGATATCACCTGGACCTGCGGACAGGAGTTACGGTATTCAAGTCGCTAGGCTTGCCGGCCTTCCCGGCGAGGTGATTGGCAGGGCGAAGGAAGTCCTTGCTGGTTTCGAGGACGAACTTTCCAATTCCGGCAAGGCACGGTCGCTCTTGAGGGATTTTTCGATGTGCGGCCAGATGGACCTTTTCTTGACCGGGCTTGATCCTTTGGTGCTTGAACTCATACACATGGATCTTTCGAAGGTCACTACTAGGACTGCACTTGCAAAACTCAAGGAACTCAAGGATAGGGCGGAATCTCAGGCATTATCAAACCGTCCGCAGTGATCCCGCCGTTTCGCGCTCGACGAATTGGTACGGGAGGCAGCCTTCTTTTGCGAGGAGCTTTACAAGTCTGTCGATTTGTTGTAAAAGAGTATGAGGTGTGGCCCCGAACGCGGCACCCTAGTCCGAGAAACTCATTGACAAAGTCGAAAAGTCTATGATAGAAATTCACACGCGGCGGCAAGTCGGGATACGAGAAACAAGGAGGACTGAATGAACCCGGAGAATCTTAAGTATCACAGAGAACACACATGGGTCAAGGTGTCTGGCAAGAGGGCGACCATCGGAATCACGGATCATGCCCAGGAAGCCCTGGGGGATATCGTATATATAGATCTTCCCGAAGCTGATACAGCTGTCGAAGCCAATAGCGAACTAGCAGAGATAGAATCCACAAAGGCTACCTCATCGGTCATATCGCCTGTGAGCGGTACAGTGCTCGAAGTGAACGAGGAACTTGCCGAATCCCCGGAAATCATCAATGAAGAACCCTATGGCAAAGGCTGGGTCGCGGTGCTCGAAATAGAAGATGAAACGGAGACGGAAGAGCTCATGGACGCTTCTGAATATGAAAGGTATCTGGAAGAAGAGGCGAAATGAGAGTGGCGGTCATCGGAGGTGGTCCTGGTGGGTACGTGGCCGCTCTTAAGGCTGCGCAGCTGGGTGCCCAGGTCGCTGTAGTCGAACAGTCAGAGGTTGGAGGGACATGTCTTAATCTGGGCTGCATTCCTACAAAGACGCTGATCGCCTCGGCGGAAGCCCTCCGCACGGCTAAGGGCCTGGCTGATTACGGGATCGAACTTAACGGTTCGGTCTCTCCGAATCTCTCGAAGATTATGGAGAGAAAAGACAGAGTCGTCTCGATACAGGTGAAGGGGATCAGAGCGCTTTTCAAGAGCTGGGGTGTTACCCTCGTCGAGGGCAGAGGTACTCTTGTAAGCCCGGGAAGGATCCGGGTAGAAAAGAGGGAGGGCTCAGAGGAAACAATAGAGGCTGAAAAGATTGTCTTAGCGACCGGTTCAAGGCCAGCCCGGATCCCTAAGTTCTCTTTTGATGGAAAGAACATTCTTTCCAGCGATGACGTCATCACAATGAAAGAGATACCTTCTAGCTTGCTCATCGTGGGGGCTGGCGTTATAGGCTGCGAGTTTGCGTGCCTTTTCTCTGAATTCGGAGTGCGTGTGCTCATGGTAGAAACAATGGGGAGGGCGCTCTCCACGGAGGATACGGGGGTTTCAGAGCTTCTTGAAAGAGAGTTCAAGAAGAAGGGGATCACCCTCATGACAGGGGTGAATGTAACAAGGGTGGAGATTGGGGAAGATGGTGTTCATGCGTATATCTCAGACGGCAGAGAGGTTGTGACCGAAAAGATACTTGTTTCAGTCGGGAGGACTTTCAACACTGAGAATATAGGACTAGAAGCCCTTGGCATTGAGAGAGGGAAGAGGGGAGAGGTCATCGTAAACGAAAAGATGGAGACGGTGGTAAAGGGGGTCTATGCGGTGGGCGATGTGACTGGCGGCATGCTCCTTGCCCATAAAGCTTCTCAAGAAGGGGTAGTGGCTGCGCACAATGCCTGCGGTAGAGATATGACCATGGATTACGGCGTGATTCCTTCTGCCGTATTCACTTCTCCGGAGATCTCGTCAGTGGGGCTGAGGGAACATCAGGTTCAAGAGAAAGGTATACCTTACAGGACGGGAGGTTTTCTCTACCGAGCCCTCGGCAGGGCACATGCTGCAGGGCAGTTAACCGGTTTTTTCAAGATCATTGCCGACCCTGGGAACGATCGCATACTGGGCGCGCACTTCATGGGGGCGCATGCCTCCGATCTCATACATGAAGTTGCTGTTGCGATGAAGGCAGGGCTGAAGGCGGTGGACGTTGCAGACACGATACATGTTCATCCTACCTTTTCAGAAGGGATCAGGGAAGCATTCGGAGATCTCCACGGTGAGGCCATTCATGTCCCGAAGAAGTGATAGTCGGTCACTTCCGTCATGCCGATAAGAACTTTGTCAGATAACTGGGTCTCCCAGCTGAAAAAAAAGAATAGAGACGCCTTTTCCGAGCTGGACGTCCTGCTCCGTGCAACGGACCGCTTTTTCAATATCGAAAACCTACCTCTCTCGAAGGATGACATTGCGAATAGGAACTTCTTTGATGAACTCTCCGCTGTCAGGGATACTATACTCCGTATTCTGGGGCTTCTGGACATGATAATCCCGGAGAGCCGGAAGAACGTCTACTGGTTTCAGAAGTTCGCCCATTCAAAGTTCCTTAACGATAAGAGGCGCGACGCTCTCCGGGAAGAGCTGTATACCCAAGACGTGCCCGAAAAAAGCCTCTTTCTGCTGTACGATTCCTTTGTAAATCTCAAGGGGATCATTTCGGATATTCTGAGGACTGAGTATATCCCGTATCTCACTTTCCTGAACGTGGGGCAGTTGATAGGAAGAGAGATAAGGGAAAATATATTCTTCAATCCGTTCAGAAAGGAAGTGAATCCGGATTTCGACGTAATCGAGAACCGTGAGGTTTCGAAAGCGGCCAAAGGTATCACGGACTTTGAGATGAGAAAATACTCCTCTATGATATTCCTCCATCTTTTCAGGTTTCTGAGATATCTTAAGTATGCTGACACCTCGAGCAGGTTCGGATCACATTACTCGTCTCTTCTCATCATTCTGCTCCTGCGTTCGGAATGTGCTGCCTTCCTCAGTTATCTAGACACTGCGGGCCGAAAAGTCGTGGATGAGGGATTCAGGATTTTTCTCAAGGTGATTTCCTATCAGGTTTCGATGGAATCGAGAAGGGTTTTCAACCAGGAACTCAAGGAGATATTCAAGAACAGATCCCCGCAGCATCTCAAGGGTAAAATAGAGAACAGCCATGGAATACTCAAGAACCTCTCCGAGCAGAGTATTGTCCAACTTGTGCAGTTTTTCGACCCTGAGGTACAAGGGAACGATATCTTCGACACATTTGTTACGAGACTCGAGCAGTCTCTCAGGCTGCGCGAGGATATCCTTATACTGAACAGGTTTATGGCCCTTATGGTGAATGGCGCGGAAGAACCTCTGGCGCATATTTTTGTTTCTATGAGAAACTTTATGCTCTATTTCCAGAGTTTCACATTCAAGCTTCTCAGATATGACGATTATGAAGAATTTGTTTCTTTTTTTAATAAGGTGCTATCCTTCAGGGCTGAGGACGTTAAGCAAAAGGACTTCGAAAAAATAATGGACAAGATAAGGCAGTTCAAGATATTTACCGAGACTTGTCTTAGGCAGATTTCGGGCAGGACGGAATTGCAAAACGTGCCTGTTGATATGCAACGTGTTGAAAACAGCTTGCAGCAGTACCTTCAATGAGGCAGGTACGTAAATATATTAGTTGGCGCAGGCATATTTATTCCAAGGTCAAGGTTAAGGCTAGGGTCTGGGCGCAAGAAAAAGAGGCCTCGCCCTAATCTAAGCCTTAGTCTGAAATACTAAGGAGGTATTTGTGGGCAAGATCGTCGAAGTCAGGGCAATGGAGATATTGGATTCAAGGGGAAATCCTACTGTTCAGGTGGAGGTTGTCCTGGACTGCGGAGTCTCGGGCAAGGCTACTGTTCCTTCTGGGGCGTCCACGGGCGAACGGGAAGCCCTTGAGCTCAGGGATGGAGGCAGCAGGTATCACGGGAAAGGTGTGCTAAATGCGGTGTCTCACATCTTTGAAGAGGTCGCTCCGAGACTTCAGGGGCTCGACCCAATGCAACAGATTTCCATAGATAACATCATGATCGAGCTCGACGGCACGGAGAACAAGTCGCGTCTGGGCGCTAACGCCATCCTAGGCGTTTCTCTTGCTGTATGCAGGGCATCCGCCAATGAGTGGGGAGTGCCCCTCTATCGTTATATCGGGGGCTGCAATGCAAAGGAACTTCCTGTGCCGATGATGAACATCCTGAACGGCGGAGCCCATGCAGACAACAATCTCGACATACAAGAGTTCATGATCATACCGGCAGGCATGCTGAATTTTACTGCTGCGGTTTGTGCGGCATCGGAGGTTTTCCACAGCCTTAAGGGCATTCTTAAGAAGAACAAGCTGAATACATCTGTGGGAGATGAGGGTGGTTTTGCACCTGATCTAAAGAGCAATGAGGAAGCGATAAGGCTGATCATCCGTGCCATCGAAGACGCAGGGTATATGCCTGGGAGGGACATCTTCATCGCCCTTGAT